>DASYKU010000144.1 GCA_035995165.1 Mycobacteriales bacterium | reverse complement strand
CCCCCGGCGCGGTCGCGGCTGGCAGCGCGGGCAGGTGTACGACGAGCGGTTCATGAACGGATCCCGCCGGATCGGCGTGCCGCAGCGCCGGCACGGCTCGTCCCGCCGGCCGTAGACGTCCAGCGAGCGCCCGAAGTAGCCGCTCTCGCCGTTGACGTCGACGTACAGCGAGTCGAACGAGGTGCCGCCGGCGGACAGCGCCTCCCCCATCACGTCCCGGACGCCCTGGATCAGGGTCGCGACCACGGGTGCGGTCATGGTCTCGGTCGGGCGCGCCCAGTGCAGCTTGGCCCGCCACAGCGCCTCGTCGGCGTAGATGTTGCCGATGCCGGAAACCAGCGACTGGTCCAGCAACGCGCGCTTGATCCCGGTCTTGCGCTGGCGCAGCGCCGCGGTGAACGCGGCCAGGTCGAAATCCGGGTCCAGCGGGTCCCGCCCGATGTGGGCGATCACCGCCGGCACCCCGTCCACCGTCGGCTCGACCGACAGCCCGCCGAACGTGCGCTGGTCGACGTAGCGCAGCTCCCGGCCGCCGTCGGTGAACGCGAGCCGGGCCCGCAGGTGCGGCCCGTCCGGCGTCTCCGGCGGCAGCACCAGCAGCTGGCCGCTCATGCCGAGGTGGCCGAGCAGCGCCTCGTCCGCGCCGGACAGCGGCAGCCAGAGGTACTTCCCGCGGCGCTCGACCGAGCTCAGCGTCCGGCCGGTCAGGCGGGCCACGACGTCGTCGGGGCCGGCGACGTGCCGCCGGGTCGCCCGCGGGTGCAGCATCTCGGCCTTGGCCACGGTCCGGCCGGCCACCCACCGCTCCAGCCCGCGGCGGACGACCTCGACCTCGGGCAGCTCCGGCACGCCGACCACGGTAGTGCCCGCCGGTACGGGGGTAGATCATGCGGCCATGGAGTACGAGGAGAGCCGCCGCATGCCGGCCGCCGCCGACGTCGTGTTCGACATCATGTCCGACGTCGAGACGATGCAGCGCTGGCTGCCGACCACCATGGACGTCGAGGAAGCCGGTCCGGACAAGCTGCACGTCGAAGGGGACGCCGGGGGCCGGCACTACGCCAGCGACGGCTTGTTCCGGGCCGAGAAGGAGCAGCTGCGGATGGAGTGGGGCAGCGAGGGCCCCGACTACGCGGGCTGGGCGCAGGTCTACCACGAGGGCGACGCCGCCTCCGAGGTGAACCTGCACCTCTCGTTCTTCGGCAAGCAGCCCCAGGCCCACCGCGGCGCCGCCGCCGACAAGACCCGCCAGGACATGGCCGAGGCCCTGGAACGCCTCGAAGACGAAGTCCGCAAGCGCGCTTGACCGCCGCCGGGGGCCCGTAACCCCCGGACGGGGCTCAGGTCCGGGGCCGGCCCGACCGCGTCCACCGAGCCCCGCCGGGGGCGGCGGACCCCATCACGTCCACGGCGAGGAGCCGGGCCCGCCCGCGGCTACTGGGTCCGGTCCTGCAGGACGGTCCACGCGGCCTCGGCCGCCTTCTGCTCGGCTTCCTTCTTGCTGCGGCCGGCACCGCTGCCGAACGACTCGCCGCCGACCCGGGCCACCGCCGTGAACGACTTGGCGTGGTCCGGGCCCTCCTCGCTCACGCCGTACTCGGGGACGCCGAGCGAGAGCGACGCCGTCAGCTCCTGCAGCGAGGTCTTCCAGTCCAGGCCGGCGCCGCGCTGGGCCGCGTCCGCCAGCACCGGGTCGAACAGCTTGTGTATGACCTCGTCGGCGACGCCCAGCCCGTGCTCGACGTACACCGCGCCGAGCAGGGCCTCCAGCGTGTCGGCCAGGATGCTGGCCTTGTCCCGGCCGCCGGTGACCTCCTCGCCCCGGCCCAGCCGGACGTACGCGCCCAGGCCGTCGGGGCCCAGCCGCCGGGCCACGTCGGCCAGCGCCCGCATGTTCACCACCGAGGCGCGCAGCTTCGCCAGCTGGCCCTCCGGCAGGTCCGGGTGGCCGTTGTAGAGCGCGTCGGTGATCACCAGACCGAGCACGGAGTCGCCGAGGAACTCCAGCCGCTCGTTGGTCGGCAGGCCGCCGTTCTCGTACGCGTAGGAGCGGTGCGTCAGGGCACGGCCCAGCAGCTCGGCCTGCAACTGGACGCCGAGCGCGCCCTCGAGCGAGGCCGGGTCGGGAACCGTGCGCGAACCGCCGTTCACGCCAACAGGTCGTCTCGCCCGGTCAGACCGCGACGACCTGCTTGTTGTCGTACGTCCCGCAGACCTTGCAGACCGTGTGCGGCAGCTTGGGCTGGCGGCAGGCGCGGTTCTCGCAGAGGACCAGGGTCGGGGCCGAGGTCTTCCACTGCGACCGCCGGGACCGGGTGTTGCTCCGGGACATCCGGCGCTTCGGGACTGCCACTGGATTACTCCTTCTCGGGACTTCCACCGAACCGCTCGGCGAGAGCGGCCCAGCGCGGGTCGGTCGTGGTGTGGGTGTGGTCGTCGGGCAGGTCGTCCAGGCGCTCGCCGCACTCGGCGCACAGCCCGCGGCAGTCGTCCCGGCACAGCGGGGACAGCGGCAGGTCGAGCACCAGCGCGTCGCGCACCACCGGCTCCAGGTCGAGCATGTCCCCGACCAGGTGGCTGACCTCGTCGTCCTCGGAGGTCTGCTCGGTCACCGAGTCCGGGTACGCGAACAGCTCGGTCACGTCGACGGACTCGGAGCCGGACACCGGGGTCAGGCAGCGGGCGCACTCGCCGGTCACCGGGGCGGTCACCGTGCCGGAGACCAGCACGCCCTCGACCACCGACTCCAGCCGCAGGTCCAGCCCGATCGGCGCGCCCGCGGGGATCCCGGCCAGCCCGGTCACCAGGTCGGCCGGCGCCGGGACCTCGGCCTGCACAGCACGCATCGACCCCGGTCGGCGGCCCAGCTCGCGCACGTCGAGCACGAAGGGCTTGCGGGGGTCGAGACGGGTCGTCGCCCGGTCGCGCGGCGTCGTTCTGGCTGGCATGGGTCGCTTCTCGAAGACAGGCAGGGACAGCCCGGGTACGGACCGACCGCCAAGGCTACCCGAGCCCTCGGCGGTACGTCGAAACGGCTAGTCGTATCGGCTAGTCGTGGGCCGGTTGGGCCAGCAGCTCGCGGCCGCGCTCGACGGTGCCGAGCAGCCGGGCCAGGGTGTCCTCCAGGACGGCGAGGCGCTGGTCCGCGTACGTGTCGGCGTCGGCCTTGAGTCGCACGGCCCGGTCCTCGGCCGCCTCCAGGATGCCCCGGGCCTCGGCCTCGGCGGCCCGCCGGACGCCGTCCGCGGAGATCATCCGTTCCGCGGTGGCCCGGGCCTCGGCCAGCATCCGGTCGGCCGCGTCCCGGGCCCCGGTGAGCACCCGGTCGGCCTCCGCGCGGGCGTCGGCGGTGATCCGGTCCCGGCGGTCGCGGGCCTGGCCGAGCAGCTCCTCGCGGGCGCCCATCACCTCGCGGGCGTCCTCCAGCGCCTCGGGCAGCGCGGCCCGCAGCTCGTCCAGCAGGTCCAGCGCCTCCTCGCGCGGCAGCACGCAGGAGGACGACAGCGGCATCGCCCGGGCCGACTCGACCAGGGCGACCAGCTCGTCCAGCGCGTCCGGCACCCGGCGCAGCGCGTCGCCGACGGCGGCCATCTAGCGACGTTCGTGGAGGCGGGCGGCGAGCCGTTCCAGCACCAGCGGGGGCACCAGCCGGCCGACGTCGCCGTCCCAGGTGGCGACCTCCTTGACCAGGCTGGAGGTCAGGAAGCTGAACTCCGGGTTGGTCGGCATGAAGAGAGTCTCCAGGCCGGTCAAGCCGTGGTTCATCTGCGCCATCTTCAGCTCGTAGTCGAAGTCGCTGACCGCGCGGATCCCCTTGACCACGACCGGGATGTCGTTGGCCTGGCAGTAGTGCACGAGCAGGCCGTGGAAGGAGTCGACGCGCACGTTGCCGTACTCGGCGGTGACCGACTTCAGCATGTCGATCCGCTCGTCGACGCTGAACAGGCCGGTCTTGCTCTTGTTCACCAGGACCGCGACGACGACCTCGTCGTAGAGCGTGCTGGCGCGGCCGATGATGTCGAGGTGGCCGAGCGTGACCGGGTCGAACGACCCCGGGCAGACGGCACGCCGTGGCGCGGGCGCGCTCCCGGTCGTCACGAGAGTCGACCGTACCAAAGGGTGCCCTCGCCGTAGCGGCGCTGTTTGAGAGGCTCGACACGCTCCGGCCAGGATGGGCCGGCGCCCCGGCTGGCCCGTTCCACCACCAGCACCGCGCCCGCCGCCAGCCAGCCCTCGGTCAGCCGGGTCAGCACGGCGGCGAGCTCGGCGTCGGCCAGCGCGTACGGCGGGTCGGCGAAGACGAGGTCGTGCTCGGCCGGCTCCCCCGCCAGCGTCCGCTCGACCTTGTCCCGGCGGACGGTGACCCGGTCGGCCAGGCCGAGGGTGGCCGCGTTGCCGGTCGCGGTGGCGGCGGCGCGGGCGTCGGCGTCGACGAGCAGCGCGTGCGCGGCGCCGCGGGAGACCGCCTCCAGGCCGACCGCGCCGGAGCCGGCGTAGAGGTCGAGGACCCGGGCGCCGGCGAGGTCGAGCAGTCCGGACAGGGTCCCGAACAACGCCTCCCGCGCCCGATCGGAGGTCGGCCGCGTCCGCTCCCCCGGCGGCACGACCAACCGCCGCCCCCCCACCTCCCCCGCCACGATCCGAGTCATCTGATCACCCTAAAACCTCGGGGCGGCCCCCGACCGGTCTCTCCACCGGGCCCGCCGGAGGCGGCGGACCCCATCGCCGCCCCGCCGGGGCCGGAGGACCCCATCGCCCCCGGGGATCACCGGTCCCGTCGGGGCCGGCGAAACGCGTGGCCGGGGACGAGCCGGCGGCGTAATGTCCTTCGATTGTGTCTGCGCTGCCTTCACCCGGGGCGGCGGGGGCGCTGGTGGTCGCCGGGTTCCGGCGGTACGCGACGTACCGGCAGGCGACGCTGGCGGGCGCGTTCACCAACACGGTCTTCGGCGTGATCCGGGTGTCGATCCTGTTCGCCGCCGCGGACGCCGCCGGCGGCACGGTGGCCGGGTACGACCGGGCGGCGCTCTCGACGTACACCTGGGTCTCCCAGGGGATGATCGCGATGGTCTGGCTGTTCAGCTGGACCCAGGTCACCCAGCGGGTCCGGACCGGCGACGTCGCCATCGACCTGGGCCGGCCGGTGCACCCGATCGCGGCCTGGCTGGCCGAGGACGTCGGCCGGGCCGGGCAGGCCTGCCTGATCCGCTTCGCCGGGCCGCTGGTCGTCGGCGGGCTGCTGTTCGGGCTGCGGGTGCCGACCCGGCCGGAGACCGTGCCGCTGTTCGTGGTCTCGGCCGCGGTGGCCGTGCTGGTCAGCTTCGGCGGCCGGCTGCTGGTCAGCCTGGTCGCGTTCTGGCTGGTCGACGTCCGCGGCGTGATCAACCTGTACGTCCTGGCCTCGAACGTGCTGTGCGGGCTGCTGGTACCGATCCACTTCCTGCCCGGCTGGGCCCAGGCCGTGGCGTACGCGACCCCGTTCCCGTCGGTGCTGCAGACGCCGCTGGACATCGTCACCGAGCGGTCCACCGGCGCGGCCGCGCTCGGGCTGATCGGCGTGCAGGTGGCCTGGGCGGTCGTCCTGCTCGGGGTTGGGGTGGCGGTGTTCGGGCGCGGCACCCGGCGGCTGGTGGTGCAGGGTGGCTGACGCGCGCGTCTACGGGATGCTGCTGCGGGCCGGGATGGCCGGGCAGACGACGTACCGGGCCTCGTTCGTGCTGGAGGTGCTCGGCACCGCGTTCGGCGTCGGGCTGGACTTCATCGAGGTCTTCGCGGTCTTCCACCAGGTGCCCTCGATCGCCGGGCTGTCCTTCACCGAGGTCGTGCTGGTGTTCGCGATCTCCTCGACCGGGTTCGCGACCGCCGACCTGCTGGTCGGGCAGAGCGACGCGGTGATCCAGCACGTCCGCTCGGGCACGTTCGACGTGGTGCTGCTGCGGCCGCTGTCGGTGCTCGGCCAGCTCGCCGCGGCCGACCTGCAGCTGCGCCGGCTGGGCCGGGTCGCGGTCTCGCTGGTGCTGCTGGTCGCCGTACTGACCCGGCTGGACGTGGACTGGACGGCGGCCCGGGTGGCGATGCTGGCGATCGCGCCGGTCGCGGCCACGGTCGTGTTCGGCGCGCTGTTCGTGGTCGCCGGCGCGGTCTCGTTCTGGCTCGTCGAGGGGACCGAGGTGACCAGCGCGCTGACGTACGGGTCGGGATATCTGGGCGAGTGGCCGACCGCGGTGCTGAGCCCCGTGCTGGCGCGGTTCTTCACCTTCGTCGTGCCGGCGGCGTTCACCGGCTACCTGCCGGCGCTGGCGATCCTGGGCCGGTCCGACCCGAGCGGGCTGCCGGACTGGCTGCCCTGGGCCTCGCCGCTGGCCGCCCTCCTCGCGGCCGTCGCGGCCGGCCTGCTCTGGCGATCCGGGATCCGGCACTACGTGGGAGCGGGCGGATGAGCATCATCGAACTGGACGGGCTCACCCGGCACTTCGTCGTCCGGCGCCCGGGACGCCGGTTCCGCCGGGAGAAGCGGGTCGTACGGGCGGTCGACGGGATCAGCTTCTCCGTCGCCGAGGGCGAGTGCGTCGGCTACATCGGCGCGAACGGGGCCGGCAAGTCGACCACCGTCAAGATGCTGACCGGGATCCTGGTGCCGACCTCGGGCCTCGTCCGGGTCTGCGGCCTGGAACCGGTACGGCAGCGGCGGGAGCTGGCCCGCCGGATCGGCGTGGTCTTCGGGCAGCGCAGCCAGCTCTGGTGGGACCTGCCGCTGGCCGAGTCGTTCCGGCTGCTGGCCGCGATCCACCGGCTGCCGCCGGCGCAGGCGGCCGACCGGCTGCAGCGCTGCGTCGCGCTGCTGGACCTCTCGCCCTTCCTGGACACGCCGGTCCGGCAGCTCTCGCTGGGGCAGCGGATGCGCGGCGAGGTCACCGCGGCGCTGCTGCACTCCCCGCAGCTCCTGCTGCTGGACGAGCCGACCGTGGGACTGGACATCGTGAGCAAGGAGGCGCTGCGGACGTTCCTGGCCGACGAACGCCGCGAGGCCGGGACCACGATCCTGCTCACCACCCACGACCTGCCCGACATCGAGCGGCTCTCGAACCGGGTCGTGGTCGTCGACGGCGGCAAGGTCGTGCACACCGGCGACCTGGCCGGGCTGGCCGCGGCGGCCGGCGTGGACCGGGTGCTCACGGTCGAGCTGACCACGCCGGCCGCGCCGCTGGCCGACGTACCCGGCACCCGGCTGCTCTCGGTCGAGGCCGGCGGGCTGCGCCAGAACCTGGCCCTGACCGGCTCCGCCGCCGCGGCCGTCGCCGCCGTCTCCGCCCGGGTCGAGCTCCGCGACCTGACCATCGCCGAGCCCGGCATCGAGGACGTCGTCGCCCGCCTCTACCGCCGGGCCGCCAGCACCCGAACCTGAGTGGTCAGGTCTTCTCGAGGAACTCGGAGCGTTCCTTCTCGGTGAGGGCGGTGACGGCGGCGGCGAGGCCGGGGTGGTCGGCGAGCTCGGGGTCGGCGGCGACGATCGTGCTCGCCTCCTCCCGGGCGGTCGTGATGAGGTCGCGGTCCCGGATCAGCGACAGCAGCTTGAACGAGGACCGGCCGGACTGGGCCTCCCCCAGCACCTGCCCTTCCCGGCGCTGCTCCAGGTCGAGCTCGGCCAGCTCGAAACCGTCCACAGTGGACGCCACCGCGTCCAGCCGCTCGCGGGCCGGCGTCCCGGCCGGGGAGTCGGTGACCAGCAGGCAGAGCCCGGGCGCGCTGCCCCGCCCGACCCGGCCGCGCAGCTGGTGCAGCTGGGAGATGCCGAACCGGTCGGCGTCCAGCACCGCCATCACCGTCGCGTTCGGCACGTCCACGCCGACCTCGACGACCGTGGTCGCGACCAGCACGTCGACCTCGGCCGCGGCGAAGGCCCGCATCACCGCGTCCTTCTCCTCCGCCGGCAGGCGGCCGTGCAGGATCCTGACCCGCAGCCCGTGCAGCGGGCCCTCGGCCAGCCCGGGTGCGACGTCGAGCACCGCGATCGGGGGTCGCCGGCTCTCACCGTCCTCTTCGGACGGTTCCTCGTCCTCGTCCGGGTCGGTGCCGCCGATCCGCGGGCAGACCACGTACGCCTGGTGGCCGGCGGCGACCTCCTCCTTGATCCGGGTCCAGACGCGGTCCAGCCAGGACGGCTTCTCCCCGGCCGGGACCACGGTCGAGGCGATCGGCGACCGGCCCCGGGGCAGCTCCCGCAGCGAGGAGACCTCGAGGTCGCCGTACACGGTCATGGCGACGGTGCGCGGGATGGGGGTCGCGGTCATCACCAGCACGTGCGGGGCATCGCCCTTGGCCCGCAGCGCGTCCCGCTGCTCGACCCCGAAGCGGTGCTGCTCGTCGACCACGACCAGGCCGAGGTCGAGGAACTCGACGCCCTCGGAGAGCAGCGCGTGGGTGCCGACCACGATGCCGGCGTCGCCGGAGACCGCCGCCAGCATGGCCCGGCGCTTGGCCGCGACCGGCAGCGAGCCGGTCAGCAACGCGATCCGGGTGGCCTGCTCGGCCCCGTCCAGCTCGCCGGCCCGGGCCAGCGGGCCGAGCAGCGCGGCCAGCGAGCGGGCGTGCTGCGCGGCCAGCACCTCGGTCGGCGCCAGCAGCGCGGCCTGGCCGCCGGCGTCGACCACCTGCAGCATCGCCCGCAGCGCGCAGACGGTCTTGCCCGAGCCGACCTCGCCCTGCAGCAGCCGGTGCATGGGGTGTTCGGACGCCAGCTCCGACGCGAGCGTCTCGCCGATCCCGACCTGCCCGCCGGTGAGCGGGAACGGCAGCGCCGCGTCGAACGCGGCCAGGATCCCGTCCGTACGGGGCGGGCGGGCCTTGCCCGGGCGCTCGGCCGCCGCCCGCCGCCGCTGGGCCAGCAGCGCCTGCAGCGGCAGCGCCTCCTCCCACTTCAGCCGCTTCCGGGCCCGCTCCAGCGCGCCGTAGTCGGCCGGGCGGTGGATCCCGCGCAGGGCCGACTCCAGGTCGATGAGGTCGTGCCGGGCCCGGATCCCGGACGGCAGCGGGTCGACCGGCGGGTCGAGGGAGTCCAGCGCCATCCGTACGCAGCGGGCGATCGTCCAGGTCGGCGTGGCCGAGGTGGCCGGGTAGACCGGGATCAGGGCGCCGGCGAACTCCTCGATGTCGCCCTTGGACTCCTCGGCGTCCAGGATCCGGAAGTCGGGGCTGTTGAGCTGCCGCTTGCCGTTGAAGACCGTGACCTTGCCGGCGAACAGGCCCTGCCGGCCGACCTCCAGCTCCTTCTCCCGCCAGGGCTGGTTGAAGAACGTGAGCTTGAGCGTGCCCTGGCCGTCGGTGATCTCGGCCTCGACGATCGTGCCGCGGCGGGCCCGCATCTGCCGGCGGCCGACCTTGCTGACGCGGGCGAACACGGTGACGTCCTCGCCCGGGCTGAGGTCGCGCAGGTTGGTCAGCTTGCCGCGCTCGGCGTACCGCCGCGGGTAGTGCCGCAGCAGGTCCCCGACCGTCTCCAGGTCGAGCCCCTTCGCCAGCGGGGTGGCCGTCTTCCCGCCGACGAGATCCTCCAGCGGGGTGTCCAGGCGGGCCATCACTCCACCCCGGCCAGCAGCGGTACGTCGGGCCGCGCCACCGGGTACACCGCCACCTCCACCCCGGGATGGTCCCGGACGAGCCGGCGTTCCAGGGCGTGGCCCAGCTCCGCGTCGGCGGCCCCGAGCACCAGCGTCACCAGCTCGCCACCGCCGGACAGCATCCGGTCCAGCACCTCGGCCGCGACCGCCGTCTGCTCGGACCCGATGACCACCACCTCGCCGTCCACCAGACCGAGGATGTCACCCGCCTGGCAGGGACCGGCCATCGTCAGCGCGTCGCGCTCGGCCGGGAAGACCTCGGCCCAGCGGGTGGCCGCGGCCGCCTCGGCCATCGCGATGATGTCGTCGCCGAAGCGGCGGCCCTCGTCGTGCACGGCCACCGCGGCCAGCCCCTGCACCGGCGAGCGGGTCGGCACCACGGCGACCTCGATCCCGGCGGCCCGGGCCCGGCGGGCGGCGGCGTCGGCGATCGCGACCAGCTCGACCCGGCCCGGCAGCACGACCGCGGCCGCGGTCCCGGCCGAGAGCACCGCGTCCAGCACGGCGTCCTCGGTGCCGTCCGCGACCAGCACGCCCTCGGCCACGAACAGCTCCGCGACGCCGGCTCCGGGGGCGACCGCGACCACCGAGGTGCCGTCCCGGCGGAAGTCCGGCGGCGGCTCGTCGGCGAAGCGGGTCACGGTGATCCGGTGCGGGCGGCCGGCCCGGACGCCGGCCTCGATCGCGGCGCCGACGTCGTTGACGTGCACGTGCACGGTCCAGGTGCCCTCGCCGGTGCCGACCACGACCAGCGAGTCGCCCAGCCCGGTCAGCTCCTCGCGGAGCGCGCCCGGCTCCTCGGCGTCGAGCAGGTACTGCACCTCGTAGTCGTACGCGTCCGAGCCGGTCTCCCGGACCGTGTCCCGGGGGGCTCGGGAGCGGCCCCGCTGCACCGGGACCGGGTCGCCGCCGACCACCGCGGCCAGCGCCTCCAGCAGCAGGCAGAGGCCGCGGCCGCCGGCGTCGACCACGCCGGCCCGGGCCAGCACCGGCAGCTGCTCCGGGGTGCGTTCCAGGGCCCGGGCGGCGCCGCGGGCGGCGGCCCGGGCGACCTCGGCCAGCGAGTCGCCGGCGGCGGTGGCGGCCTCGGCCGCGGCCCGGACCACGGTGAGCATGGTGCCCTCGACCGGCTCGGCCACGGCCTCCCAGGCCAGCCGGGCCGCGCGCGCCAGCGCCGCCCCCAGCGCCCGTCCCCCCGACCCCATCGCCTCCGCCGAGCCGGCCCCCGAGCCCGGGTCCGGGGGGTAGGCCGGGAGGGACTCGGCGAGGCCGCGGAGGACCTGGCTGAGGATGACGCCGGAGTTCCCCCGGGCGCCGAGCACGGCGCCCCGCGCCATCGAGGCGAGCGTCGCGGCCAGGTCCCCCGGCGGGTCCGTACGCACCGCCGAGTCGGCCGCGCGCAGGGTCAGCAGCAGGTTCGTGCCGGTGTCCCCGTCCGGCACCGGGTACACGTTGAGGTCGTCGATCTCCGCCCGGGCCGCCTCCAGTGCCGCGACCGCCCCGGTGCACCAGCGCCGGACGGCCGACGGGTCCAGCACCTCGATCGCCGCCACCTCCGTACGCTCGTCCCGGACACGTCCCCGGCGGCGAGGGTACGACCTCGGCCCGCCCCGTTTGGTCGCCCCTCGCGCCGCTGGCTACACTGGCGCGGTTGCCCGGCCCAGCGAGCCGGTGCAGGACGATCCGGAAATCATCAGAGGAGTTCCCCCGTGGCCAGCGTGTGCGACGTCTGCGGCAAGCGGCCCGGCTTCGGCAAGTCGGTGTCCCACTCCCACCGTCGCACCTCGCGCCGGTGGAACCCCAACGTGCAGACCGTCCGCGCACTGGTCTCCCCCGGCACCCGCCGCCGGGTCACCGTGTGCACGTCCTGCCTGAAGGCCGGCAAGGTCACCCGGGCCTAGACCAAGGCCCGCAACGACATCGAGGCCCGCTCCCGAACCGGGAGCGGGCCTCGTCGTGTGCGTCAGACCGTCGTCTTCTTCTGGCCCAGCCAGGTCCCGGCGGCGTAGTTGAGCCCGCCGAGGCCCAGGCCCGTCGAGAGCGCCAGCAGCGCCTGGGCGATCTTGCCCGAGGTGCTGAAGCCGTCCGCGGCGAGGAAGAAGATGAAGCCGAGCACGCCGGCGACCGCGCAGACGTAGCCGATGTAGGTCAGGAACGTCGCCGCCTGCGAGACCTTGTCGTGCGGGGCCTTCGCGGTGGCCGGCGAGGACGCCGGGTAGCTGCCGGAGGGGTAGCCGCCGGGCTGGTAGCCGCCGCCGGCGGGCGGCTGGGGCTGCTGGGGCTGCTGGTAGCCGCCGCCGTACTGCTGCGGCTGCTGACCCGTCGGGTACGACGGCTGCTGCCCGGACGGCTGCCCGCCGTACTGCTGCTGGGCGCCGTGCTGCTGGCCGCCGTAGCCCTGCTGCGGGTCGTACTGGCCGGAGCCGTAGGTGGGCTCGCTCATGTCCTGCCTCTCTCGTTGCCGGTCAGGGCCGGGGTCGCTGGTGTCACAGACCCCGGGCACGCGCCGCTGCGACGACCAGGTCGGCCGCGGCGTTCCAGGGGATCGCGGTGGTGTCGAGCACCAGGTGATAGTGCCGGGCGTCGGCCGGATCGGCCCGGTAGAAGTTCCTAACGTACGCGGCCCGCGCGGCGTCGTTGGAGCGCAGCGTCCGGCGCACCTCGGCCTCGGGCCGGCCCGAGCGCTGCACGGCGTGGGCGATCCGGGTCTCCACCGGGCCGTCCAGCCGGACGTGCAGGGCGTCGTCCCGGCCGGCCAGCACCAGCGCCGCGGCCCGGCCGAGCACCACCCCGCCGACCTCCGCGATCTCGAGCAGCACCTCCTCGGTCTTCTCCCGGAAGGCGTGCTCGTCGGAGAACGTGTGGTACGCCAGCGGCCCGGCCCCGGCCATCTCCGGCACCAGCGCCATCGAGGAGATCACCCGCCACAGGCCGCGGTCGGTGGTCTCGTCCCGCTGCTGGGCCAGGTCCAGCGGCACGTCGAGCTTGCGGGCGACGCCGGCCGGCACCGCCCGGTCCACGAACGGCAGGCCGAGGGCCGCGGCGACGGCCGGGCCGATCTCGCTGCCGCCGGCGCCGTACGACGCCGAGACCGTGACGACTCCCACGGACCGAGAGCATGGCAGACGGGCTGCCTCACTCGACCAGGCGTTTGCCGTACGCACGGGACAGCGGCGCGCCGGCGTAGTGGCCGAAGCCGTCGATCAGCTCGTACCCGGACGAGGCGTAGAGGGCCATCGCCTCCGGCTGGACCAGGCCGGTCTCCAGCACCAGCTGCCCGATCCCGGCCGCGGCGGCGGTCCGCTCCAGCTCGGCCAGCAGGGCCCGGGCGACCCCGCGGTTGCGGTACCAAGCCACCGTGAACATCCGCTTGACCTCGGCCCGCCGCTCGCCGAGGTCCCGCCGGTCGCCGAGGTCCCGCCGGTCGCCGAGGTCGCGCCGGTCGCCGAGGTCGCGCCAGCCGCCGCAGCCGGCCGGCTCGCCGTCGACCGTGGCCAGCAGGAACAGCCCCCGCGGCGGGGCGAACTCGGCGGCGTCGATGGGCGCGGCGTCCGGACCGCCGTAGCGGAGGACGTACTCGCCCTGGATCAGCTCGATGAGGTCCTTGACGACCGGGTCGTCCAAGCGGGCGACCGTGATGCTCACCGCCACCGCCAGCCGTGGTCGACCGGGCCGATGCCGGCGCCGAGGGGGAAGCCGTGCGCGATCGCCCCGGTCACGTACGCCTTGGCCGTCTCGACCGCGTCCGGCAGCGGGTCGCCGAGGGCCAGCCGGGACGCGATCGCGCTGGCCAGCGTGCAGCCGGTGCCGTGGGTGTGCCGGTTGTCCAGCCGGGCCGCCCGGTACGTCCGCTCCTCGCCGGCCGCGGTGAGCAGCAGGTCGACCGCGTCCCCGGCCAGGTGGCCGCCCTTGACCAGCACCGCGGCCGGGCCGAGCGCGAGCACCGCCTCGGCCGCCTCCCGCAGGCCGGCCTCGGTGTCGACCTTGACGCCGGTGAGCTGGCCCACCTCGTACAGGTTGGGGGTGACGAGGGTGGCGACCGGCAGCAGCGTCTCGCGGACCGCGGCGACCGCGTCGGCGGCCAGCAGGGAGTCGCCGTGCTTGCTCACCCCGACCGGGTCGACCACGACCGGCACGCCCACCCCGGCCAGCACCTCCGACACGGCCGTGACCAGCTCGGTCGAGGCCAGCATGCCGGTCTTCACCGCGTCCACGCCGATGTCGCCCAGCACGCTGTCGAGCTGGGCCCGGACGGCCTCGACCGGCAGCTCCCAGTAGCCCTGGACACCGAGCGAGTTCTGCGCGGTCACCGCGGCCAGCACGCTCATGCCGTGCACGCCGTGGGCCAGCATCGTCTTCAGGTCGGCCTGGATGCCGGCGCCGCCGCCGGAATCGGAACCGGCCACGGTCAGGACCCGGACAGGTGCAGTCACCCGGACCACGTTAGCGAGCGAAGTGGTCGAACCCCTCGGGCCCGTCGTACGCGCTGCCGTCCACGACCACGCCCCGCCCGCGGGCGACCCGGCCGATCACCCGCCACGGCGCCGGCGGCGGGCTCGCGCCCGGGAACGTCGCGGCCAGCGCGTGGTCGTCGCCGCCGGCCAGCACCCAGTCCAGCGGCTCGACCCCGAGCGCGCGGCCGACGTCGCGCAGCTTGGCCGGCACGTCCAGCTTGGAGGTGTCCAGCTCGATCCCGACCGAGCTGGCCAGCGCGACGTGCAGCAGGTCGGCGACCAGCCCGTCGCTCACGTCCACCATGGCGGTCGCGCCGAGCTCGGCCGCCCGCGGCCCCTGCCCGTACGGCGGCTCGGGGCGGCGGTGCGCGGCCACGACCGAGACCGGCGAGCGGAACCCGCGCCCGAGCACGGCCAGCCCGGCCGCGGCCCAGCCCAGCCGCCCCGTGTACGCCACGACGTCGCCCGGCCGGGCCCCGGCCCGGGTCACCGGCTGCCGCCCCTGCAGGTCACCGAGCGCGGTCACCGCCACCATCAGCACCTCCGCGCGGACCACGTCGCCGCCGAGCACCCGCACGCCGAGCGGGTCGCACTCGGCCCGCATCCCGTCGGCCAGCCCCTCCAGCCAGGCCACCGGCGTGTCCGGCGGCACCGACAGCCCGACCAGCAGCCCGGTCGGCACCGCGCCCATCGCGGCCACGTCGGCCAGGTTCTGCGCCGCGGCCTTGTGCCCGACGTCCTCGGCCGTGGACCAGTCGCGCCGGAAGTGCCGCATGTCGACGAGCAGGTCGGTGGTCGCGACCACCCGGCCGTCCGGCGTGGCCAGCACCGCCGCGTCGTCGCCGGGGCCGAGCACCGGCGCCGGCGCCGTGCTCGCGGTGAAGCGCGCGGTCAGCCGATCGACGAGCCCGAACTCCCCGACCTCAGCGACAGTGATGGCACGTGTCCTCTCGGTGAGATCATTCCGGGTCGACTGAGGTAGATTTTCCACCCTCCCCGCATCCACCCGACGAAGGGCTCGCCGTGGTCCAGGCCTACATCCTGATCCAGACCGAGGTCGGCAAAGCCGCCCACGTGGCGACGACCATCGCAGAGATCTCTGGAGTCACGCAGGCCGAGGACGTCACCGGTCCGTACGACGTGATCGTCCGGGCGGAGGCCAACAACGTCGACGAGCTCGGCAAGCTCGTGGTCGCCAAGGTCCAGGCCGTCGCGGGCATCACCCGCACCCTGACCTGCCCGGTCGTGCATCTCTAGACTTCGCCCGTGCCCACGGCGACCGACGAGCATCCCGTCCGCGACCGGTCCGACCGGCGCTCGGCGGCCCGGCTGGCGACGCTGGTCGCGCTGCCGGTGACGCTCGTGCTCGTGGTGCTGGCCGTCGCGCTCGGTCGCGGCGGGAACGCGCAACCGGTGGCGCCGACGGCGACGCCGTCCGCGGCCGCGGCCCTGCCGCCGGTGAAGGTCGCTCCCCCGCCGGCGTTGAGCGCGGCGGCGCAGCAGTCCTGCCAGGAGCTGATCGCGGCGCTGCCGACCGACCTCGGGGACATCCCGGCCCGGCCGGTCGACTCCTCCTCGCCCTACGTGGCGGCCTGGGGCGACCCGGCGATCACGCTGCGCTGCGGGGTGGCCCGGCCGCCGTCGTTCATCGCGACCGCGGACGTGCAGCAGATCAACGGCGTCAGCTGGTTCGCCGAGCGGCGCGGCTCGACGACGGCCTGGGTGGTGGTCGACCGGCCCGTGTACGTCGAGGTGCTGGTCCCGGCGGCGGACGCCGGCGGCCCGGCGGCCCGGCTCTCGACCGCGGTGATCGCGGCGCTCAGGCCCCGGCCGCTCGACCCGGCGAACTAGGGGCCTACCGCTCCAGCGCGGTCGTGATCAGCCGGTCCAGCAGGGCCGCGTAGTCCAGCCCGGACGCCGCCCACGCCTGCGGGAACACCGAGATCGGCGTGAACCCCGGCATCGTGTTGACCTCGTTGATCGTGCACTCGCCGGCCGGCCCGACGAAGAAGTCGACCCGGGCCAGCCCGGCGCCGTCCAGCGCGACGAACGCGCGCGCGGCCAGGTCCTGCAGGCGCTGCGTCACCTCGGCCGGCAGGTCGGCCGGCATCTCCAGCGCGGAGACGTCGTCGAGGTACTTGGCCTCGAAGTCGTACCACTCCCGGCCGCCGAGCAGCGTGATCTCGGCCGGCACCGACACGTCCGGGGCGCCGCCGCCGAGCCCCTCCAGCACCGCGAGCTCGATCTCCCGGCCCGGCACCGCCGCCTCGACCAGCACCTTGCCGTCGACCTCGCGGGCGGTCGCGAGCGCCGCGGGCCAGTCGGCCCAGTCGGTGACCCGGGTGATCCCGATCGAGGAGCCGCCGCGGGCCGGCTTCACGAACACCGGCAGGCCGAGCCGGTCCCGCTCGGCCGCGGGCAGGTCGGCGCCGGCCCGGACCACCGCGTACGGCCCCACCGGCAGGCCGTCGGCCAGCAGCAGCTTCTTGGTGAACTCCTTGTCCATCGCGACCGCGCTGCCGAGCACACCGGAGCCCACGTACGGCACCCCGGCCATCTCCAGCAGGCCCTGGATCGTCCCGTCCTCCCCGTACGGCCCGTGCAGGACCGGGAAGACGACGTCCACGCCGTGCAGGACCCTGGCGCCCTCGCCGGGCTCGACCACGACCAGGCCGCCCGCGGTCGGGTCGCCCGGCAGCACCACCGCGGTGCCGGTGTCGACCGTCGGCAGCACCCGGTCGCGGATGGCCAGCGTCTCCGGGTCGCCCGAGGTGATCACCCAGGCGCCCTTGGGGGTGATGCCGACCGGCACCACCTCGTACACCGCCGGGTCGAGCGCCGCGAGCACGCTGCCCGCGGAGACGCACGAGATCGCGTGCTCCGTGCTGCGACCGCCGAAGACCACCGCGACCCGCACTCTCCGCCCTGACATGGCGCGGACCATACCGGCACGCCTTCGGCGACCGCGCCACCACGCTGTGCTCATGGCCGCTGCGCGAGGACGCTCCATGGCGACATCTTCCCTCCGCGCCGCGCGGCGACCTCGTCGGCGCGTCGCCGCGGTCCGGACGCCGCCGCGCCCCTCCTCCGCGACTAGTGGAAGAGGGGGATCACCTGCTCGCCGAAGCGGGCCATCTCCTCGGCCTGGGGGCTGAACTGCAGCAGCATCAGCCCGACCCCGGCCTCCTCGTACGCCCTGATCCGGTCCGCGACCTGCTGCGCCGTCCCGACCAGCCCGGCCCGCAACCCGCGGTTCGACACGCTGTACTCGCGCAGCGAGAGCTCCCCCTCCAGCTGGGACCCGCGCACGAAGTCCTGGTACGACGCGTACGCCTCGGGCGAGGAGCGCACATCCAGCACCCGGTCCAGCTCGGCCCGGGCCTCGGCCTCGGTGTCGCGCACGATCACGAACCCGGACAGCCCGAACTGCAGCGGCGTCCCGCCGGCCCCGGCCCGCAGGTCCGAGATGCGCTTGATCCGGTCCGCGATGGCCTCCGGCGGGTCGCCGTGCATGACGTACGCGTCGCCGAGGCGGGCGATGACGTCCAGCGCCCGCGGCGACTCCCCGCCCATGTAGACCGGCACCGGCGCGGACGGCTTGGGCTCCAGGATCGCGCCCTGCAACTCGTACAGGTCGCCGTGGTGGTCGACGGTCGGCTCGGTGAGCAGCCGCCGCAGCACGGTCAGCCACTCCTCGGTCCGTGCGTACCGCGCGTCGTGCACGTCGAAGGGCATGCCGTACTGGGTGGCCTCGTCCTTCCACCAGGAGGAGACGACGTTCAGGCTGACCCGGCCGGGCGCGATGAGGTCCAACGTGGACAGTGCCTTGGCCGTCAGCGACGGGGCGTGGTAATTCGGCCGGACCGCGAGCATCAGCTCCAGCGTCGAGGTCGCGCCGGCCAGCGCGGACCCGAGCGTCCAGGCGTCCACCGAGGACGCCCGGTGCCCCTTGATGTCGTTGAGGTTGAGCTCGGCGACCAGCGACAGGTCGAAACCCTGCCGCTCCGAGTCGACGGCGAGATCGCGCAGGTAGGTCCAGGAGACGGGCATGCCCTCGTCCTCGACGTTGCGCAGCCAGCCCCCGAACACCGGCATCCAGTAGCCGAACCTCACTGTGCCCACTCCTCGATCAGGCCGCCGGGCGCAAGCGCCCGGCGACCGGCTCTCGTCGTTCCCCGCTCGCGCTGCGCGCCCTCGCGCTCGCTCACTGTGCCCACTCCTCGTCCAGGTCGCCGAGGTAGCGGGCCACCGCCCGGGCCGCGGAGCGGGGTGCCACCGCCTCGACGTCCGCGTTGTAGTTGGTGTTGGTGTTCACGTCGTACGTGACCAGCCGGCCGGTCGCGGTCTCCAGGAACTCGAAGCCCGCCACCTCCAGCCCGTGCTGCTTGGCGAACCCCTCGTACGCGGCCACCAGGGCCGGCGGGACCGCCTCCGTCCGCAGCGCGAACAGGCTCTCGGTGCTGCCGTCGACCGCGCAGGCGTCGGCCGGGCAGAGCTGGAAGCCGCCCCGGCCGGTGTCCGCGGTGATCGCGTAGACCAGCTCGCCGCCGACGACCTCGGCCCGGGTGATCCGCGGCCGGGCCGGCTCGACGTACTCCTGGACCAGCAGGACGCCGTCCACCGGCGGCTCCAGCCCGGGCAGCGCCGCCGCCAGCTCGTCGACCGTGTCGAAGCGGGCGACGCCGAGGCCCTTGCCGCCCCGGTTCGGCTTGACCACGACCGGCCCGCCGACCGTCCGGGCCGCGGCCAGCACGTCGGCCGGCGCCGCGCCGGCCACCACGACCGTCCGCGGCACGTCGACGCCGGCCGCCCGCAGCAGGGCCAGCTGCCGGACCTTGGACAGCTCCAGGTCCAGCACGGCCCGGCCGTTGACGACCCGCCGCCCGGACGCCTCCAGGTGGTCCAGCAGGGCCCGGGCGTGCTCGGCCGAGGCGTCGTGGCCGCGGGTGTGGGCCGAGGCGCTCATCCGGGACCAGTACACGCCCGGGGCGGGGACCGCGGAGAGGTCCAGCGCTCCCCCGGTGACGAGCGTCTCGTCCCAGTCGACCCCCTCGGCGGCGAACGCGGCCGCGAACGGCGGCATCCACTCCCGGTTCTCGTGCAGCACGTGGACGGTCACGTCCCCGAGTCAACCACCGCCGCCCGGGGTGCCAGCCATGCCCCTACTCAGGTGCTGACCGGACGCTCGTCCTTCAGCCCCCGGCCCATCAGCGCCGGCACCAGCCGGGTCGCGTCCAGGCCCTCGTGACAGACCCGGACGACGCCCTCGGTGATCGGCACGTCCACCCCGACCCGGCGGGCCAGCTCCAGCACCGACCGGCAGGACTGGACGCCCTCGGCGGTCGTGCGGACCGCGGCCCGGGCCTGCTCCAGCGTCTCGCCCCGGCCCAGCCGCTCCCCGAACGTCCGGTTCCGCGACAGCGGCGAGCTGCACGTCGCGACCAGGTCGCCCAGCCCGGCCAGCCCCGCGAACGTCATCGGGTCCGCTCCGAGCGCCGCGCCGAGGCGGGCCGTCTCGGCCAGCCCACGGGTGATCAGCGAGGCCCGGGTGTTGTCGCCGAAACCCATCCCCTCGGCCATCCCGGCCGCCAGCGCGATCACGTTCTTCACCGCTCCGCCGAGCTCGCAGCCGACCACGTCGGTGTTCGTGTAGGACCGCAGGTACGGCGTGAAGCAGGCCTTCTGCACCAGCTCGGCCCGGTCCTTCTCCGAGCACGCGACCACCGTCGCGGCGGGCTGCTCCTCGGCGATCTCGCGGGCCAGGTTGGGCCCGGACACGACCGCGACCCGGCCGGCGTCGCAGCCGACGACCTCGCCGATCACCTCGCTCATCCGCTTGGCCGTACCGAGCTCGATGCCCTTCATGAGGCTGACCAGCGTCGCGTCCGGGCCGATGGCCGGACCCCAGGCCGCGAGGTTGTCGCGGACCTTCTGGGCCGGCACCGCCAGCACCACGATCTGCGCGCCGGCCAGCGCGGCGGCCGCGTCGGTGCTCGCCCGCAGCCCGGCCGGCAGCGCGATCCCGGGCAGGTAGTCGGGGTTCTCGTGCCGGTCGGTGACCGCGGCGACCAGGTCCGGCCGGCGGCCGACCAGCGTCACGTCGCCGCCGGCGTCGGCGAGCACCTTCGCGAACGTGGTCCCCCAGGAGCCGGCGCCGAGCACGGCCGCCCGCATCAGGACGCCTCGCGGGCCTGCGGGCGGCGGAAGAACGTCTCCGGCGGGGTCTCGCCCCGGACCTCGGCCAGCTGGTCCCGGATCGCGGCCATGATGTGGTCGGTCGTCTCGCGCAGCAGGTCGGCCGTCAGCGGCTTCCCCCGGTACGCCGAGAGGTCGACCGGCGGCCCGGCCACGCACCAGGCCTCGTGCCGCGGGAACGGCCGGACCTTGCGGTGCTCGACGTCCAGCATCTCCTGCGGTCCCCAGTTGCAGACCGGGATCACCGGCACGTCGGTGTTCAGCGCCAGCCGGGCCACGCCCGTCCGGGCCTGCATGGGCCAGAAGTCCGGGTCGCGGGTGACCGTGCCCTCCGGGTAGATGCAGACGAACTCGCCCCGGCCGATCGCCGCGACCGCCTCGTCCAGCGACTGCCGGGCCGCGGCCGAGCCCCGGACGACCGGGATCTGCTTGGCCCCGTTCAGCAGCCGGCCGATCCCCGGCACGCCGAACAGGCTGTGCTTGATGAGGAACCGCGGGATCCGCCCGGAGTCCCAGACGTACACGGCGACGGTGAGGAAGTCGGCCTGGGAGACGTGGTTGGACACCAGGATCGCGCCGCCCTGCTGCGGCACGTGCTCCTGGCCCCGCCAGCGGCGCTTGAACAGCGCCCCCACGGTCGGCTTGATCAGCACCACCGAGAGCCAGATCCAGAACCCGGCGTGCTTGCGTCCCGGATGCCGCACCGGACCACCTCCGTCACCCTCGTCGTCGCCCGCAGTCTTCCCGGCCGCGACCGCCGGTGTCCACGCGGCCCACCCCGCGTAGCGTGGGACGACGTGCGGTGGTCCGTGGTCGTGCCGGTCAAGCGGCTCGGCGTGGCGAAGTCCCGGCTGTACGCGGTGGGTCGCCCCCGGCCCGAGCACGAGGAGCTCGCGCTCTCCCTGGCCCTGGACACGGTCGCCGCCGCCCGGCGCGCGGCCGAGGTCGCCCGGGTGGTCGTGGTGACCGACGACCCGGCCGCGGCCGCGGCGATGACCGCGGCCGGGGCGCTGGTCGTCCCGGACGAGCCCGACGCGGGCCTGAACCCGGCGCTGGCGCACGGGGCGGCGGCGGCCGCGCGGCTGGCCCCCGCCGACGGCGTCGCGCTGCTGTCCGCGGACCTGCCGGCGCTGCGGCCGGCCGAGCTGGGCGCCGCGCTGCGGTCCGCGGCCGGCGCGCAGCGGGCGTTCGTGCCGGACGCGGACGGGACCGGCACGACGCTGCTGGCGACCGCGCCCGGCGTCCCGGTCCGGCCCCGGTACGGTGCGGGTTCGGCCGCGGCGCACCGGGCCACCGGCGCGGTCGAGCTGGCCGGGGACTGGCCGTCGCTGCGGCACGACGTGGACACGGCGGCGGACCTGCGGGCCGCCGCCGGCCTCGGCCTCGGCCCCGCGACCTCCGCCTGGACCGCCGCCCACGCGGTCGCCTGAGCACTACCCTCACCCCGTGCAGGCGACCGTGGCGGCGTTCGATCCGGACACCGGGAGCGGCAGCGTGCTGACCGACGACGGCCGCCGGGTTCCGTACGACGGCGCCGCCTTCGCCGCCGGCGGCCTGCGCCTGCTCCGCCCCGGGCAGCGCGTCCGGCTGGAGATCACCGGCGACCGGGTGGTCCGGATCACCATCGCGACGCTCCGCTGACGGTCTCCCTCAGTTCACCGAGCTGAGGAATCATGGCGGCATGACCGCCGACGAGACCGACCGCGACGTCGCCCGCACCCAGGCCGACATCGAACCCGACGACGCCGGCGGCGCGCTGGCGGCCGATCTCGACGGTCACGAACTGCCGCTTGCTCCGGACCTGCCCGACGACCGGTTCTCCGGCCGGGAGCTGTCCTGGCTGGAGTTCAACGCCCGGGTGCTGGCCCAGGCCGAGGACCGCCGGATCCCGCTGCTGGAGCGGGCCAAGTTCCTCGCGATCTTCGCCACCAACCTGGACGAGTTCTACATGGTCCGGGTGGCCGGGCTGAAGCGCCGCCTGGACATGGGCCTGGCCGTGCGCTCCAGCGACGGGCGGACCGCGCGCGAGACGCTGACCCAGGTCTCGCGGCGCTCCAAGGAGCTGGTCGCGCGGCACTCGATCGCCTGGCAGGACGACATCGAGCCGGCCCTGGCCGGCACCGGGATCGTGGTGCTGCACTGGGACGACCTCGACGGCGCCGAGCGCAGCCGGCTGGCGGAGTACTTCCGGGCCCAGGTGTTCCCGGTCCTCACCCCGCTCGCGGTGGACCCCTCGCACCCGTTCCCGTACATCAGCGGGCTCTCGCTGAACCTGGCCGTGGTGGTGCGGGACACCGGGGCGCCGGGCGGCGCGACCGAGCGGTTCGCCCGGGTGAAGGTGCCCAACAACGTGTCCCGGTTCGTGGACGTGAAGGACTCCCGGGCCGACCACGCGTACCTGCCGATGGAGGACCTGATCGCGGCCCACCTCGACCTGCTCTTCCCGGGGCTGGAGGTCGTGGAGCACCACCTGTTCCGGGTGACCCGCAACACCGACATCGAGGTCGAGGAGGACCGCGACGAGGACCTGCTGCAGGCGCTGGAGCGGACGCTGACCCGGCGCCGGTTCGGTCCCGCGGTCCGGCTCGAGGTCCAGGACACGATCACGCCGCGGGTGCTGGACCTGCTCACCGAGGAGATCGACGTCCCGGACGAGGACGTGCTGCACATCCCCGGGCTGCTCGAGCTGGCCTCGCTCTGGCAGATCTACGACGTGGACCGGCCCGACCTCAAGGACCCGCCGTTCGTGCCGTCGACCCCGCCGCGGTTCGCCGAGAACGAGACGGCCAAGAGCGTGTTCGCGACGCTGCGCGAGGGCGACGTGCTCGTGCACCACCCGTACGAGTCCTTCTCCACCAGCGTGCAGCGCTTCATCGAGCAGGCCGCGAACGACGCGAACGTGCTCGCCATCAAGCAGACCCTCTACCGCACCTCCGGCGACTCCCCCATCGTCGAGGCGCTGATCGACGCGGCCGAGGCCGGCAAGCAGGTCGTGGTGCTGGTCGAGATCAAGGCCCGCTTCGACGAGCAGGCCAACATCAAGTGGGCCAAGGCGCTGGAGCGCGCCGGCTGCCACGTCGTCTACGGCGTGGTCGGCCTGAAGACCCACTGCAAGACCGCGCTCGTGGTCCGGCAGGAGGGCGGCTCGATCCGGCGCTACTGCCACATCGGCACCGGCAACTACAACCCCAAGACCGCCCGCATATACGAGGACCTCGGCCTGTTCACCGCCGACCCGGACATCGGCGCCGACCTCACCGACCTGTTCAACGTGCTGACCGGGTATTCGCGGCAGACCGAGTACCGCTCGATCCTGGTGGCGCCGCACGGCATCCGGCGCGGCATCATCGAGCGGATCGAACGCGAGATCGCGCACGCCGAGGCCGGCCGGTCGGCCCGCATCCGGATCAAGACCAACCACCTCGTCGACGAGGAGACCATCGACGCGCTCTACCGGGCGTCGCGGGCCGGGGTCCAGGTCGACCTGCTGGTACGGACGTTCTGCACGATCCGGGCCGGCGTCCCGGGGCTGTCGGAGAACATCCGGGTGCGCTCGATCCTCGGCCGGTTCCTGGAGCACAGCCGGGTCGTCTGCGTCGAGAACGACGGCGAGCCCGAATACCTCATGGGCAGCGCGGACCTCATGCACCGCAACCTCGACCGGCGGGTGGAGGTGCTGGTGCGGGTGACCGACCCGGCCGCCCGGGAGGTCCTGCGCGACACCCTGGACCTCGCGTTCTGCGACGACATCGTGGCCTGGGAGCTGCAGCCCGACGAGGTCTGGCAGCGCAACCCCGGGCAACCCGGCAAGCCGTTGCGGGACTACCAGGAGGTGCTGATGCGCCGGCACGCCTCCCGCAGCCAGTGAGCGGCGGCGAGCGGATCCTCGCCGGCGGCGGGGTCCTGTGGCGCCCGGTCGCGACCGGGCGGGAGATCTGCCTGGTGCACCGGCCCCGGTACGACGACTGGTCGCTGCCCAAAGGCAAGCTCCACGCGGGCGAGCACCCGCTGCGGGCCGCGGTCCGCGAGGTCGAGGAGGAGACCGGGGTCCGGCCGGTGGTCGGACCGCGGCTGGCCACCCAGGAATACACGCTCGGCCCGGACCGCAAGTACGTCGACTACTGGTCGATGACCCCGGCCGAGGGGACGTTCGTCGCCAACGACGAGGTCGACTCGCTGCGCTGGCTCCCGGTCGCCGAGGCCGGCGCGCTGCTGACCTACGACCGGGACCGTGAGTTCGTCGCGGACCACGCGCGGACGCCGATGCCGACCGCGGTCGTCCTGCTGGTACGGCACGCCAAGGCCGGCAGCCGGTCGGCCTGGAAGGGCAAGGACGCGCTGCGGCCCCTGGACGCGCCAGGACGCAAACAGGCCGAGGGGTTGCGGCAGACGCTGCGCTGGTTCGCGCCGGTCGCCGTACGGGCCGCTGAGCCGCTGCGGTGCGTGCAGACGGTCGAGCCGCTGGCGGCGGACCTCGGGCTGCCGGTCGGCTCCGAGCCGGCGCTGTCGGAAGAGGTGTACGACAAGGACCCGGCCGGCGGGCTGGACCGGGTGCTGGCGGCCGCGGCCGCGGGCGGGGTGAGCGCGCTGGCCAGCCAGGGCGGCGTGATCCCCGACCTGGTCGGCACCCTCGCCTCCATGCACGCGGTGACGGTGGGGCGCCGGTCCGGCCGCAAGATCCCGGCTCGCAAGGCGAGCGTCTGGGCGCTCACCTTCCACGGCGCCCGCCTGCTGGCCGCCGACTACTACCCCGACCTGGCCACGGCCTAGAAAGGGACGCGCCCGGGGCCGTACGGTCCGGAACGCGCGCGTCCCCGGGTCGGCGGGAGGCCGGCCCGGGGACGCTGACGCGGGGAGGGACTACGCGGTGGTCTTCGCCGCGGTCTTGCGCGGCGTCGACTTCGCCGCCGCCTTCTTCGCCGGCGTGGCCTTGGCCGTCGTCTTCTTCGCCGCCGGAGCCTTCGTCGCGGTCGTCTTGGACGCGAGCGTCTTCGCCGCGGCGGTCTTCGTCGCCTTGGCCGGGGCCGGCGACTTGGTCGCGAGCGTCTTCGCCGCCGCCGTCTTCTTGGCCGGCGTCGCCTTCGCCGCGGTCTTCGTCGCCCGGGCCGGGGTGGCCTTGGCCGCGGTGGTGCTGCGCGTGGTCGTCGCCTTCGCCGGCGCCGCCTTCGCGGTCGACTTGGCCGCGGTCGCCGCCGCCGCCTTGGCCGGAGCCACCTTCGCCAGCTTCTTCGAGCCGTTCACGACGTTCTTGAACTCCTGGCCCGCGCGGAACGCCGGCACGGAGGTCTTCTTGACCCGGACCTTCTCGCCGGTCGCGGGGTTGCGGGCCGTGCGGGCCGCGCGGTCGCGCTTCTCGAACACGCCGAACCCGGTCAGGGCGACCTTCTCGCCCTTCTGCACGGTCCGGTAGACCGTGTCGAGCAGCGCGTCGACCGTGGCTTGGGTGCGTTTCTTGTCCTCGCCGAGGCGCGTGGAAAGCGCTTCGACCAGCTGTGCCTTGTTCACTGTTTGGTCCTCCCGGGACAGGTCTCGGCTTTCTTCGCGCCGATCTGAGGCGAACGGTAAGCGTCGATCCGGCGCAAAACAAACACCGGACTGCCCACGGAACGCCTGTGTCGCAAGCAGTTCCCGCGAATTCACATCCGGAAACCACTACGGGACAGGCGATTCACCCCTCAGGAGGGCCGTACGAGCAGGTCCAGGCGGACGAAATCAATGTCGAAACTTCCGTCGGCGCGCCGCAGTTCGGACGCCGCCCGCTGCTCGCACCGGGCCCGGAACTCCGCCGACGCCCCGGCCGGCAGCACCGGCTCGTACGCCGGGAAGGTCTGGGAGCGCAGCCAGCCGAGCATCCCCTCCGCCGCCGGGAACTCCCGGACCTGCCGCAGCAGCCGGACCCACCCCCCGGCCGGAGCCCCGTCGGCCGGGCCGCCGTCGGCCGGCCCCTTCCCGGCCGGGCCTTCCGCGGCCGGCACCGCGAAGCCGGCGGCGGCCAGCAGCGGCCGGTACTGCTCGGGCGAGGGGAAGAACCAGCCGGCCGGCCCGCCGCCGAGCCGGGCCGACTCCTCGTCCAGGATCGCCTTCACCGGCGCGATCTGCCCGGCGCCGCCGAACTCGGCCCGGAACAACCCGCCCGGCCGCAGCGTCCGGCGGACCTGGGCCAGCATGCCGGGGTGGTCGGCCGCGGGCACCCAGTGCAGCGCCGCGACCGAGAACACCGCGTCCACCGAGGCCGCCGGCACCACCCGGTCGAGCTCCTGGGCCGCGCAGACCTCGAAGGACAGGGACGCCGAGCCGTACCGCTGCGCGGCGGTCGCGACCATGCCGGGGTCGGCGTCCACCCCGAGCACGGTCACGGCCTCGCCCAGCCCGGCCAGCCCGGCGGTGAAATCACCGACACCGCAGCCGACGTCGAGCGCCCGGGAGCCCGCCGGCAGCGACAGCCCGCCGAGGACGTCGCTGTCGTGCCGGCGGTGGTGGGCGGTGTTGGCCGCGTAGAGCTCGGCGTCCCAGGAGGTCGTCACCGCTCAGCCGACCGGCACCGTGGTCGGTGTGAACGACGGGCGGGTCGCCTCGTACGCGTCGACGTCGGCGGTGTGGGTCAGCGTCAGGCCGATGTCGTCGAGGCCGTTGAGCAGGCGCCAGCGGGTGAAGTCGTCGAGCTCGAAGGGCACCGCGGTCCCGTCGTAGCGGACCTCCCGGCTCTGCAGGTCGACGGTGACCTCGGACGCCGGGTCCTTCTCGGCCCGGGCCCACAGCTCCTCGACCACGTCCTCGGGCAGCAGGACGGTCAGCAGCCCGGCCTTGAGCGAGTTGCCGCGGAAGATGTCGCCGAACCGGGGCGAGAGCACGACCTTGAACCCGTGGTCCTGCAGGGCCCAGACGGCGTGCTCGCGGGAGGAACCGGTGCCGAAGTCGGGGCCGGCGACGAGGACGGTGGCTCCCGCGTACTCGTCCCGGTTCAGGACGAAGCCCGGGTCCTTCGAGCGCCAGGCCGAGAACAGGCCGGCGCCGAAGCCGGTCCGGCTGACCTGCTTGAGCCAGACGGCCGGGATGATCTGGTCGGTGTCGACGTCGCTGCGGCGCAGCGGGACCACCCGGCCGGTGTGGACGGTGAACTTCTCCATGTCTGCGGCCCTCTCTCTACAGGTCTGCCGGGGCGGTCAGCCGGCCGGTGACGGCGGTGGCGGCGGCGACCGGCGGCGAGACCAGGTGGGTCCGGCCGCCCTTGCCCTGCCGGCCCTCGAAGTTGCGGTTGCTGGTGCTGGCCGAGCGCTCCCCCGGCGCGAGCTGGTCGGGGTTCATGCCCAGGCACATCGAGCAGCCGGCCGAGCGCCACTCGGCCCCGGCCGCGAGGAAGACCTCGTGCAGCCCCTCCAGCTCGGCCTGCTCCTTGACCCGCATGGAGCCGGGCACGACGAGCATCCGCACCCCGCCGGCGACCGTGCGGCCCTGGATCACCGCGGCCGCGGCCCGCAGGTCCTCGATCCGCCCGTTGGTGCAGGAGCCGAGGAACACCGTGTCCACCGCGACGTCGCGCATCGCGGTCCCGGCCGCCAGCCCCATGTACGCCAGCGCCGACTCGGCCGCCGTGCGCTGGTTGGCGTCCGTCATCCCGGCCGGGTCCGGGACCCGCCCGGACAGCGGCACACCCTGCCCCGGGTTGGTCCCCCAGGTGACGAACGGCGAGAGCGACGCCGCGTCGAGCACGACCTCGCGGTCGAACGTCGCGTCCGGCTCGCTGCGCAGCGTCCGCCAGTACGCCAGCGCGGCGTCCCAGTCGGCCCCCTGCGGCGTGTGCGGCCGGCCCTTGAGGTAGGCGAAGGTGGTCTCGTCCGGGGCGATCATCCCGGCCTTGGCGCCCGCCTCGATCGACATGTTGCAGATCGTCATCCGGGCTTCCATCGACATCGCCTCGATCGCCGCCCCGCGATACTCGACCAGGTAACCCTGGCCGCCGCCGGTGCCGATCTTCGCGATCAGCGCGAGCACGAGGTCCTTCGCGGTGACGCCCTCGGGCAGCTCGCCCTCGACCGTGACCGCCATCGTCCTCTGTGGACGCTGGGTCAGCGTCTGGGTCGCCAGCACGTGCTCGACCTCGCTGGTGCCGATGCCGAAGGCGAGGGCGCCGAACGCGCCGTGGGTGCTGGTGTGGGAGTCGCCGCAGACGATGGTCAGGCCGGGCTGGGTCAGGCCCAGCTGCGGGCCGATGACGTGCACGATGCCCTGCTCGCGGTCGCCCATCGGGTAGAGCGGGACGCCGAACTCGGCGCAGTTGCGGCGCAGCGTCTCCACCTGGGTGGCCGAGACCTTGTCCGCGATCGGGAGCTCGATGTCGAGCGTCGGGACGTTGTGGTCCTCGGTGGCGATGGTGAGGTCGGGCCGGCGGACCGTGCGGCCGGCCAGCCGCAGCCCGTCGAACGCCTGCGGGCTGGTGACCTCGTGCACGAGGTGCAGGTCGATGTAGAGCAGGTCGGGCTCGCCCTCGGCCCGGCGCACCACGTGCGACTCCCACAGTTTCTCGGCCAGTGTGCCGGCCATCCGCGCTCGCCTCATCTCACATCTTGGGACTAGCATCTTGATTCATGGGACAGCTTAGCGGAGTCGGCGTGCTCGACAAGTCCGTTGCCGTGCTCGACGCCGCCGCCCACGGGCCCGTCGGGCTGGGCGAGCTGGTCGAGGCGACCGGGCTGCCGCGAGCGACGGCGCACCGGCTCGCGGTCGCGCTGGAGGCGCACCGGCTGCTGGTGCGCGATCCCGGCGGCCGCTGGGTGCCCGGCCCGCGGCTGGCCGAGCTGGCCCGCAGCGCCCCGGACCCGCTGCTGGCGGCGGCCGGCCCGGTGCTGGCCCGGCTGCGGGACCGCAGCGGCGAGAGCGCCCAGCTCTACCGGCGCGACGGCGACGAGCGGGTCTGCGTCGCCGCGGCCGAGCGGACCAGCGGGCTGCGGACGGCGGTGGCCGTCGGCGCCCGGCTGACGATGACCGCCGGGTCCGCGGCCCAGGTGCTCGCGGCCTGGACCGACGACGAGCAACCACCGGGCGTCCGGTTCGGCCCGCGGGCGCTGGCCGAGGTCCGCCGCCGCGGCTGGGCCTACTCGGTGGCCCAGCGCGAGGCCGGCGTCGCCTCGGTCTCCGCGCCGATCCGCGACCACGCCGGCGATGTCGTCGCGGCCATCTCCGTGTCCGGCCCGGTGGAGCGGCTGACCCGCCGTCCGGGGCCTCGGTTCGCCCCGCTGGTGACCGCCGCCGCCACCGCATTGACCGCCCGCCTGTAAGGGCTTCCCGCCGTACGATCCTTGCAGATGTACAGGGTCTGACCTGCCCTGATCGACGGACAGCGATTTTATCGGTGCTTAGGGTGATTCACCCGTTCGGGACCCGGGTCGGCCCGGTGTGAGCGCTTAGTGTTCCGCCGTCCAACGACCCCTCCCGGCCCCAGGCCCGGCCGGACCTCCCCTCCTGGAGATCCATGTCCGTCGCTCGTCGCCTCGCCGTCGCGTTCGCCGTCGTCGGCCTCGGTGTGCTCGCGTACGCCGTCCCCGCCTCCGCGACCCAGTCGGGTGCCGCCGACTGCCAGACCAACCCGACCCCGGACCAGCTGGCCGGCACGCTCGACGCGGTGCACGGCACCGCGACCGTGCACGCCAGGCCCGGGACCGCCCTCTGCAGCGACGTGCTGCTGTCCGCGTACACCGTCCCTGACACCTGGGCCGGCACGGTGTTCGACAAGACCGCGCTGCCGCAGACGCTGTTCGGCGAGACCGCGGTCGGCACGGTCGCCGGCACCGGGACCACCACGCTGTCGGTCGCGCTGCCCGGCTGCGGCGCCGTGCAGGTCGACCTCTACCTGCCGCCGGAGATCACCACGGTCACGACGACCACCGGGCACAAGGGCCAGCTGATCAAGGGCTCGATCTTCCGGTTCGTGGACAGCTACGGGAAGCCGATCCCGTGCGAGGCGCCGACGCCGACGCCGAGGACCACGGCGCCCACGCCGACGGAGACCGGGACGACCACCGCCGCTCCGACGCCCACGGAGACCGGGACGACGACCGCCGCTCCGACGCCCACGGAGACCGGGACGACCACCGCCGCTCCGACGCCGTCGCAGACGACGACGATGCCGGCGGTCCCGGCGCCGACCGTCAGCGCCGGCCCGGTCGCGCCGGTGCCGACCGTGGCCGCGCCGCCCGCACCGCCGGTGCTGGCCTCGACCGGATCGAACTCGACCGTCCCGCTGATCGGGATCGGAGTGGCGCTGGTGGGCGCCGGCATCGGGTTGAGCCTCGTGGGACGGCGTCGCCGGACCGCGTAGGTATTGAGGGGAAGTGAGAGGGGCCGGTGTCCGCACCGGCCCCTCTCGCTGTCAGAGCCCGATGAGGGTCTCGGCCAGCAGGTCGTCAACCGCGTCCGGCAGCGACTCCCGCCGCGAGTACGCGGCCCGCTGCCGGTCCGCGGACGTCCCGCGGCGCAGGATCGCCGCGACCCCCTCCGCCATCGCGTCCCGGTCGCCCAGCTCGTCCAGGGCCGGATGCAGGTGCTCCAGCAGCGCCTCGACCGCCGCCCGGGCCGGGACGGCGGCAGCGGTCCGCGGGTCGATCAGCACGGTCGACAGCCCGGACCGGCCGGCCCGCCAGCGCGCGGCCCGGACCAGCTCCGGCCGCGGCGGCACGAACTCCGGGCCGGACCCGTCGACCGTCCGCAGCGCGGTGACGACCAGCGCCCGGGCCAGGCCGGCCAGCGTGACCGCGTCGTCCAGCAGCGGCACCGCGTCGCAGATCCGGACCTCCAGGGTCGGGTAGCGGGCCGACGGCCGGACGTCGAAATACACCATCCCCGGGTCCGCCACCGTGCCCGAGGCGACCAGCGCGGCGACCGTCTCGTCGTACTCGGCGGCGCTCGCGAACGCCAGCGGCGGCCCCGCCGACGGCCACCGCGACCAGAGCACCGACCGGTACGAGGCGTAGCCGGTGTCCTCGCCGTCGAAGTACGGCGAGGACGCCGAGAGCGCCAGCAGCACCGGCAGCCAGGCCCCGACGTACGGCAGGGCCGCGACCGCCTGCTCCCGGTCCTCGACGCCGACCTGGGTCTGCATCGCGCAGACCAGCTGCTCCCGGCCGACCTCCGCGTACTCGGCGATCAGGCGCTGGTAGCGGCGTTTCGGGTACGGCTGGCCGGCCAGGTCCAGCGCCGCCGGCAGCGAGCCGGAGCCGGCCACGGCCAGCCCCACGTCCGCGGTCGCGGCCACGGCGGCCCGGCGGTGCTCGGCGATCTGCGCCCGCAGCTCCGGCAACGTGGTGCAGATCCCGGTGGCGACCTCGATCTGGGAGAGCTGCAGCTCCGGCTCGATCGTCAGGCCCAGCGACTCGGCCGCCGCCAGCACCCGCTCGGCGTCCTCGGCCGGCACCCGGCGGACCGGGTCGAGGAGGTGGAACTCCTCCTCGACGCCGATGGTGACGGTCACCGGCCGAGGCCGTCGATGACCTCGACACCCGGCAGCGCGGCCAGCACCGGCCCCGGCAGCCGCAGCTTCGAGCGCCGCACGCCCGATCCGATCACGACCGAACCCGCCTCGGCCACGGCCCGGTCGACGAGCACCGGCCAGCCCAGCGGCAGCCCGATCGGCGTGATCCCGCCGTACTCCATGCCGGTCGCGGCGACCGCGTCGTCCATCGGCGCGAACGACGCCTTGCGGACGTCCAGCCGCTTGCGGGCGATGCCGTTCACGTCGGCCCGGGTGGTGGCGAGCACGACGCAGGCCAGGTAGCGCACCTCGCCGTCCCGCTTCCCCGCGATCACGACGCAGTTGGCCGACTCCTGCAGGGCCACGCCGTACCGCTCGCAGAAGGCGGCGGTGTCGGCCAGCTCGGGGTCGATGGCGGCCACCGCGATCTGCTCCACCGGCTGCTCCCCCGCCGCGCCGCGCAACGCCGCGAGGACGGGGTCGGCCAGCAGGTCGGGCCGGGTCAGGGCCGGCGCCAGCTCCAGGGTCTCGGTCACGGTCCCATCCTGCGTGATCTCATGGGACGCTGCCCACATGGGGGTACTGATCATCCGGGTCCTGCGGGTCGCGGTGGCCGCACTGGGCGCCGCGGCGGTGATCACGGCGCTCGTCACGAGCCGCGGCACGGTCGCCAACTTCGTCAGCTTCTTCACGATCGAGAGCAACATCCTCGCGATCGTGGTGCTGGCGGTGGGCGGCGTGCGCGATCCCCGCGCCGAGCGCTGGGCGTACTTCCGCGGCGCGGTGACGCTCTACATGGTCATCACCGGGATCGTGTACGCAGCGCTGCTGTCCACCGTGGACGTCGAGCTGCCGGCGCCCTGGACGAACTCGGTGCTGCACCAGGTGCTGCCGATCCTGATCCTGGTGGACTGGCTGTTCCTGCCGCCCTGGACGCGGTCGTCCCGGGCCAGGGCGCTGGCCTGGCTGGCGTTCCCGCTCGTCTACTTCGCCTACTCGCTGATCCGCGGGCCGGTCGCGCACTTCTACCCGTACCCGTTCCTGGACCCGCGGCCGCACGGCTACGACCACGTGATCGTGTACGCGATCGTCCTCGCCATCGGCATGGCCGTGCTGGCACTGCTGGTGCATCGCATCGCCGCCCAGCGGCTGGCCTCAGCCGCGCGCCAGGACGATGTCGAAGCGCGTCCGCGTCCAGGATCCGGCGACCGCCCGCCCGTCCGGCGTCGGACCCGTTGACCGCTCGAACTCCTTGACCAGCGAGGCCCGGACGCCGAAGACGCTGTCGCCGTCGAGCGACTCGCCGGCCACGAAGATGTGCGTGATGAGCGTCCGGAACCCGTCCGCGCTGACCATGAAGTGCAGGTGCGGCGCCCGCATCGGGGACCGGTTCGTCGCCGCGAGCAGCCGGCCGACCGGGCCGTCGTCCGGGATCGGGTACGGCGTCGGCGTCAGCGCCCAGAACCGGTAGTTTCCCTCGGCGTCGGTCCGCAGGTGCCCGCGGGCGGCGACCTCGTCCCCCGCGTACTGGACGTCGTAGAAGCCGTCGTCGTCGGCCTCCCAGACCTCCAGCAGCGCGTCCGGGACGGGGTTGCCGGCCTCGTCGGCGACCGTGCCCTCGACCCAGCAGGGCTCGCCGGAGGCGCCGAACGCGATGTCGCCGCCGGACTCGATCGCCGGCGACCCGGCCACGAAGAACGGCCCCAGCACGGTCGACTCGGTCACGGCGCCGGAGACCGCGTGGTTGATCGTGATCGTCTGCATCGACAGGCCGAGGACATCGGAGAGCAGGATGAACTCCTGCCGCTTGTCGTCGGTGATGTGCCCGGCGGCGGTGAGGAACTCGATCGCCGCGCCCCACTCGGCCTCGGTGAGCCGGACCTCGCGGGCGAACGCGTGCAGGTGCCGGGTCAGCGCGCCGACCACCGTACGCAGGCGCTCGTCCGGGGTGCCGGCGAAGCTGGCCACGACCGTGTCGGTCAGCTCCCGCTCGCGCGTCTCCTGGTCGCTCATGTCAGCTCTCCTGGTTCGTCTCCGGCCCACGCGGCGTGCAGCAGGCGGGCCAGCGCGGCGGCGTCGACCGGTCGCGGGTTGGACGCCGGGATCGCCGGCAGGGCGGCCTCCACCGCGGCCGCGAGATCCTGCTCGCGCAGACCGATGTCCGTCAGCGCCCGCGGCGCGTGCAGCGCGGCCCGCACGTCCTCCAGCCCCTGTACGGCGTCCGCAGCGCCCAGCGCGGTGGCGATCCGGTCCGCGGCCTCAGGGGCCGATCCCGCGTTGTACGCCAGCACGTACGGCAGGACGATCGCGTGCGTCGCGGCGTGCGGCAGGTCGAAGCGACCGCCGAGGACGTGGCAGATCTTGTGGTGCATCCCGGAGCCGGCCGAGCCGAAGGCGACGGCGGCGAGGTAGCAGCCGTACTGGGTGCGGCCGCGGGCGTCGACGTCGGCCGGGTCGGCGACCAGCGCGCGCAGGCCCTCGTTCAGCGCCCGCAGGCCTTCCCCGGCCAGGGCCGCGTCGATCGGGTCGGTGCTCGGCCCCCAGAACGCGTCGACGCAGTGCGCGACGGCGTTCAGGCCGGAGGCGGCGGCCAGGTCGGGCGGCATCGAGAGGGTGAGCGCCGGGTCGTACACGACGGTCTCGGGCAGCACCCGGTCGTCGGTGCCGGTCTTCTTGCCCCCGGCGTCGGTCAGGCCCCAGACGCTCGTCGCCTCCGAGCCCGCGTACGTCGTCGGCACGGCCACGATCCGGGCCGGCCGGTCCAGCGCGATCGCCTTGGCCAGCCCGATCGCGGACCCGCCGCCGATCGCGACCACGACGTCGACGCCGTGCTCGGCCGCGGCGGCCCGGGCCCGGTCCGCCAGCGCGACCGGCACGTGCTGGATGACCTCGGTCCAGCGCAGCGCGGTCCGGTCGGCCAGCGCGTCCAGCAGCGCGGCCTGCCGGTCGCTGCCGATCACCAGCACCGCCGCCGGCGCCAGCCGGTCCAGCTCGGCCAGCACCCGCTCGGCCGCCGCGCCCGCGTCGAGCACGACCCGCTGGCCCCGGGTCCGGTGGGCGAAGCGCACCTCAGGCCGGCCGGTGCAGGATCGCGCGCAGCGCCGACAGCAGCGCCTCCTCGGGGTCCGCGGGCAGCGTGTGCGCGCGCCAGCCGACGTGCTTGTCCGGCCGGACCAGCAGCGCCCCGCTCTCCTCGACCTCGCGCTGCACGGCCCAGTCGTAGTAGAGGTCGTCGACCTCCCGGCCGGGGCCGATCAGCACGGCCGCGAGCGGCACGTCCAGGCGCTTGGCGACCGCGTCGGCGGCCGCGGCCCAGGCCTCGCCGGCGATCCCGGTCAGCAGCGTGAACCGTCCGTACGGCGCGAGGTCGTGAGTGGACAGTGTGTGCCGCGCGTCGCCGACCCAGGCGTGCGGCAGCCGGGCGCCCGGGGTCGTGGTCGGCTGGTAGTAGAGGACCGGGTCGCGGGTCGGCGCCGGCGGCGTCGTGCCGTCGCCGACGATCGCGGTGGAGTCGTAGCGCTGGCCGAGCTCGACGCCGTGCGCGTTGAACTCGTAGTTCTTCAGCTCCATCGCCTCCCGCAGCTCGGCCCGCTTGCGCAGCCCGGCCGGGGTGTTGGCCTTCCGCTCGTCGATCGCGGCCCGCATCTGCTCCTCGGTCTGGCCGGGGCCGAGCCCGAGCGCGTCGAAGAACCCGCCGAACTCGCGGCTCGACTGGTTGGCCCGGGTGACGATCTGCTGGGCCACCGGCTGCCGCTCGGCCGTGTACGTGTCCAGCAGCTCCGGCCCGGCCTGCCCGCGCAGCACCGCGGCCAGCTTCCAGGCCAGGTTGTAGCTGTCCTGGATGGAGGTGTTGGAGCCCAGCCCGTTGCTCGGCGGGTGCTTGTGCACGGCGTCGCCGGCGCAGAACACCCGGCCCTGCTGCAGGCTCGTCGCGTACTGCTCGTTGTTGCCCCACAGGGACGTGCCGGTGATCTCGACCTCGAGGTCCGGTACGCCGACCAGGTTCCGCACGATCTCGGTCGCGGCCGCGACGTCCACCTGCGGCGGCGGCCGAGTGATGTCGTACCCCCAGACGATCAGCCACTCGGTCCAGGGCCGCACCATCCGGACCAGGCCGGCGCCGATGCCGCCGACGTCCGCGCCCGGCTGGATGACCCAGTAGAGGACGGACGGGCGGTGCCCGACGAGCCCGGCCAGGTCGGCCGTGAACGTGATGTTCATCGAGCCGGCCACGTCCATCTGCCCCTGCATCGGCAGCCCGAGGTCGGCCGCGACGGCGGACCGGGCGCCGTCGGCACCGAGCAGGTACTTGGCCCGGATCCCGTACTCGGCGCCGGTCAGGCGGTCGCGCACCCGCACCGTGACGCCGTCCGCGTCCTGCTCGTGGGACAGGTACTCGGTGGAGAACCGGCTCTGCGTCCCCCGCACGGTCGCGTTGCGGACCAGGATCGGCTCCAGGTACGTCTGCGGGATGTCGCAGTTCAGGCTGGGCGAGGCGAGCCGGTAGTCGCCCTCGCGGGCCGGGTGGGTGCCCCAGGTGAGGATGCGGCCGATCTCCTCGCCGGCGATGGACGTGCAGAAGACCGTGTCGCCCATCAGCTCGTGCGGGGTGGCCTCGGCCAGCACCTGGTCCTCGACGCCGACGTCGCGGAAGATCTCCATCGTCCGCTGGTTCGTGATGTGCGCCCGCGGGGTGTTCGCCGTCCACCGGTACTTGGTGATCATGATGTTCGGTACGCCGAGCGTCGAGAGGAACAGCGCCGCCGACGCCCCCGCCGGTCCCGATCCGACCACCACCACGTCGGTCTCGACCAGGCTCCCCGCCGGGAGCTCCGTCTCCGCGACCCCGTCGTCGAACACGACCACGTTCGTCCTCCGCCCACCCGGCAACCGTCCCGAGAATGTAGCGCGCACAACTACCTCGCCACCGGGCCCGCCGTATCACCGGCCCGCCCGGGCCCTCTGCTAGGCGAGGACCACGCTGGGGGGACACGGCATGCCCGAGATTCCGACGTTCACGATCACCGCGCTCCCGGGCGCCGGACCGGGGCCGGTGGTCGAGCTGGGCCCGGTCGGGCCGGTCGCGCGGCCGGTGACCACGCTGGCCTACGAGGCCCCGGCGGTCCCCACGCTCGACGCCCTCCCGTACGAACGCGAGACGACCTTCCCGGGCGCGGCCGGGACCCCGTTCGAGGGCCGGGAGTACTTCTATCCGCTGGCCCGGGTCGCGACCCGCACCCCGACCTCCCGGGTGCCGGCCGTGACCGTCGAGCCGGCCGGCGACGGCTGGCTCCTGCGGGTCACCCTCCAGCTCTACCGGCCCGGCACGATCCCGGCCACGGCCGTGCCGCTCGACGTCGAGCTGCGGGCGGGCCTGCGCGCGCCCCGCCCGGGCGAGCTGACGACCCTCACCACGATGCAGGACGAGGCGCCGGAAGGGCCGGACGTGATCCGGCAGATCGTGCTCAGCGGCCCGGTCGAACGGGCCTGGATCGACCTGCTCAAGACCGAGACCGGCATGACCCTCGCCGTCTCCGGCCGGCCCCGGTACGCCTGGTCGGACGCGGCCGTGCAGGCCGAGAGCCGCAAGGACGTGCCGTACGACCCCGAGCGGGTCGGGAGCCTGCTGGGGCCCAAGGGCGACCTGCCCTTCTCCTTCCCGCTCGCCGAGCGCGCCAACGGGCCCGTCTACGCCGCCGTGGACGGCACCGCCGGCACGGCCACCGGGGTGTGGGTCGTCGGCCCGGCCGGTCCGTGGGCACGCACGGCGGCCGGCGACTTCGGCGCGCTGCCGCACGAGTACCGGCTGGCCTTCGACCCCGAGCACGGGCTGCCGGCCGTCACCGTGCTGCTGCTGGCGCCGGAGGCGGACGGCGGCGAGTACCGGGTCCGGGTGCGGTTCCACCTCGTGCCCTGGTGGGACCCGGAGCTGCTGGGGCAGCTGCGCACGGACATCGCGGAGAGCGAGGGGACGCCGTACCCGGTGCTGGTGACCGGCGGCTACGACGCCGTCGAGTTCACGCCGAGCACGCTGTTCGGGAGCCTCGGGGGCGACGTGCTCGGGCAGGGGACGACCGCGATCGACGCGCAGGGGTTCGAGCTGGTCTTCGACTGCAGCATGGAGTTCTACACGCTGCTGTGCACGATGCTCGCGCCCGCCACCGGGGTGCCGACCGGGCTCGACGGGCACGTCCGCTTCACGCTGCCGACCGGCGCGGACAGCCGGCTGACCCGCGACGTGCCCGTGCACGTCCGCCTCGACGTCCTCGCCGACGGGTACCTGCCGGTGCAGCCGGTCCCGACCGGCGCCGGGTCCGTCCACGAGCTGACCGCGACCGTACGGAACCTGGCCCGGGCGGCGGTCACGGCCACCGGCGCGGCCGGCACGCTGGTGGTCGCCGGACAGCCGCTGACGTACCCGGTTCCGCTGAGCGCGCAGCCGCTGCCGCTCGCTTTGGCCGCCGCGGGGTCGGAGGGCAGCAGCGCCACGCTGAGCCTGACCACCTCGGTGCCGGTGGTCGCGGACCGGATCTCGGCGCTCGACCTGCGGTTCACCGAGATCACGGTCGCCGCCTCCGCGACGGCCGTCCTGGAGCAGGTGCACGAGCTGGCCACCGCCACGACCCGGCCCACCTCGGTCCGGGTCACCAGCTACCAGCTGGCCCACCCGGAGAACCTGCCCGCGCCGCTGGCCGACCTCTACGGGCTGGAGATCGAGGTCCGGCTGGGCCGGCGGGCGCCGGTGACGGTCTTCCTGACCCGTACCGAGCCGGACAAGACGGTCGCCCTCGCCCTGCTCATCGGCGACCTGGTCGGCGGCGCCGATCCGCAGCAGCCCGGCGTCGGCTGGCGCCGCCGCAACCTGAGCACGGCCGGCCCGGGCGAGTTCAGCCCCTGGCAGACCACCACCGGCCGCGAGCTGTTCGTCACCCCCGCCGACCACTGAAGGAGGAACCGTGGACGACTACACCGGGCTGCGGGACCGCGACTACTTCCACATCATGCTGAACCTCGACTCGTACGAGGACTTCCTGCCGACCGCGCGGACGCTGGCCGAGCGGTTCCTCGGCGCGGCCCGGGCGACGCTGGCCGACGGCTCGCTGGAGCCGGAGCTGCAGGCCTTCCCGTACAGCCCGGCGGCGTTCCGGGAGCGGCTGGACCAGATCTACCAGGGCCTGGCCGACGACGTCGCCCGGTACGAGGCGCAGCGCGGCTGGACCCGCCGGACCCGGGCCGACGTGATCGAGTGGCTGCTGCAGATGGCGCCGTTCAACCAGACCGACGGCGCCTGGCTGCGCAGCATCGCCCCGGTCGGCCCGATGAACGAGGTGCAGGCGCTGCTGTTCTCCATCTACTCCGACGAGATCGGCGGCGGCGACCCCGACCGCAACCACGCCACCATCTACACCGAGCTGCTCCGCTCGGTCGATCTCGACCTGCCCGACCTGCGCTCCCGCGACTACGCCGACGACCCGCGGATCGTGGACGCCGCGTACACGCTCCCGCTGTTCCAGCTGGTCGTCTCGCAGTTCCCGCAGGACTACTTCCCGGAGCTGCTCGGGATGACGCAGTACCTGGAGTGGTCCTCGATCGAGCTGCGCAGCCAGGTGCTGCTCAACCGGCACTTCGGGATCGACACCCGGTTCTACGAGATGCACGTGGCCATCGACAACGCCGCCTCCGGGCACGGCGCGCTCGCCCAGCAGGCGGTCGAGCGGCACCTGGAGCAGGTGCGGGTCGACCTCGGGGACGAGGCCCGGCAGGACCAGTGGGAGCGGATCTGGACCGGGTACGTCGCGTTCGCGACGACCGGCGAGCTCGGCCAGCAGGTGGCGGAGAAGCTGCGGCAGGCGCCCACCCCGGCCCAGCGGGTGGCCGCGATGGTCGCGGACCGGGCGCCGAAGGCGCGGCTGAACCACGGCACCCGCAAGCTCGGCGGCACCCTGCTCAACGACCTGTTCGCGGACCCCGACCGGTTGCTGGCGACGCTGGTGAGCAGCGGGCGGATCGTGCCCGGGGAGCCGGAGAAGAGCCCCTTCTTCGAGCTGCTGGGCCCGGAGGGGCCGATGTACCGGGTCTTCTCCGCCGAGGAGATCACCGTCTGGCAGGACTGGACCCGATCGCTGACCGCCGTCGCGGCGGAGTCGATCCCGAACGCTGCCGCGGTGGAGCGGCCGATCACCCTGCTGTCCCCGCCGGAGCGGGTGGACGAGCACCCGACGCGCGAGATCCACGGCAGCGGCAGCGTCCACTGAGGACGGACGAGGGGGCCGGCCGGCGTCACCGCCGGCCGGCCCCCTCGCGCGGGCTCAGGTCCGCTCGTACCGGCCGTTGCCGTAGAGGTTGTAGCTCCACTCGACGTGCAGGTCCCGCAGGCTGTTGCGGGCGGTGCCGGCGATGGTGACCGGCACCCGCGCCAGCGGCGCGTTCGGGACCGTGCTGGCGTTCGTCGGGTTGTGCACGGTCAGGGACAGGAAGACGTGCTGGCCCCAGAAGATGTCGTAGTGCGGGACCTCGATCCAGATGTTCGGGATGAAGGCCCCCCCGCCGTGGTACGTCGCGCCGTAGTCCCACTTCAGGACGAAGGTGAACTCGGCGACGATGTAGTCCTCCATCGGCCAGGCACACATCCGCTGCCAGCTCTGCTGCAGCCACATCGGGCCGCGGGTCCCCCGCAGGTCCTGCCAGTCGTCGACCTTCGGCACGGCGTTGGCCGTGGAGCCCTTGATGTCGACGGAGGGGGCGTCGTCGGTGAAGACGTCCCACGCCGCCTTGGCCACGTTCACGATCGTGTCGGCGCTCATGCGATGACACCCCCATCGGACGGAAGGTCGCTCATGGCCAGCAGGGGCACGTCCTCGGGTACCCCGGCGTCGTCGCTCTGCGAGACCGTCCCCTCGAAGAAGGCCTCCTTCTCGGCGTCCGACCACTCCGAGAGGGTCGCCGGGGCGCCCGCGGTCACCAGCGACTCCGGCACGGCGTCGGAGGCGACCCCGCCGCCGTCCGAACCGCCGCCGCCGGCACCGCCGTCGGCCGGGACGCCGGTGAGCGCGGCCCAGGTCGCCGGTCCGGCCACGCCGTCGACGCCGAGCCCGTAGTCGCGCTGGAACGCCTGCACCGCGGCCAGCGTGCCGGGACCGAAGTCGCCGTCCAGGCCGCCCGGGTCGTACCCGGCCTGGGCCAGCAGCTGCTGCAGGTAGTACACCCAGTCACCCTGGGATCCGGTACGCAGAACCGGTTCGTCCATGACGCTCCCCTACCGTTCCGTGATTCCGGTGCCGGGCCACATCAGCCGCAGGTGGCCGGCGTAGAACTCGTTGTCGGTCTTGCGGCACGACGCCTGCCAGATCTCGTCGATGGCGGCGTTCGGGTCGCTGTTCCTGGCCGCGGTCCGCAGCAGGATCTTGTTGCGCAGCAGGACACCGTTGGCCCCGTCGTCGAGCTCGGCCTGCGCCTGCTTGATCCCGTCGGCGAACTTCTCCCGCTTGACCGCGATCGTCTCCTCGCTGTCGAGCGAGTACGTCCCGGCCGGGTACTCCGGCGTCCCCAGGTCCAGGGCGCCGTACATCAGGCCGTAGCAGTAGCCGGCCGTCGCGTAGGCGCGGTTGGCCGCCTCCAGCGCCTTCCAGACCTCGAAGGCCATCACGGCCACCGTGAGCACGCCGTCGATCGGCTCGGCGACCACCTCGAGCACCTCGACGCTGCCGAGCATCCCGACGGCGTCGGCCAGCGAGCTCAGCGCGTGCGCCCCGTGCAGGACGTCGGTGACGATCTCCTCGGCGTCCACGGGCGGGGTGACGACCGGCCCCGGGTCGGACAGCGGCTGGCCGGTGTCCGGGTCCAGCGCGGTGCCGTACTGGTCGTTGAAGTCGCGGCTGCCGTCGGCGTAGACGTTGAGCACCCGGCCGTCCGGGTACGTCGTGGTGGAGGAGTTGTTCGGGTAGTCGACCCGGACGGTTCCGTCCGGCCAGCTGGTGGTGGCCGACCCGTCGTCGTTCCAGTCGGTGGTCGACCCGTCGGCGTTGAGCACGGTTTCGGGCATGGCGAAGGTCCTCTCGTTCGTCAGTGTGCGGATCTGAGTGCGGGCGTCAGTCGATGCGCTGGCCGACCACGGCGCCCCCGGCCGGCGTCCAGACGATCGTGCCGCCCTCGAAGCCGCAGGACAGCCGGCCCGCCTCGGTCCGGACGTCGCTCGTCGGGTAGCCCAGCGTGCTGCTCTGCCAGCCCAGCTCGGCCCACTTGTCCCGGATCTGCGCGTGCACCTCGTGGGCGCCGAGGTCCGGGGTCCAGTAGACGGACCCGCCCGTGAAGTGGTTGTAGCGGCCGTTGCCCGGCCCGCAGCCGAGCTCGTCGGTGACCGGGTAGCCGAGCAGACCGCGCTCGCCGCCCAGCCGCGCCCACTTCACCCGGATGTCGCCGTGCACCTCGTGCGCGCCCAGCTCCGGGGTCCAGAAGATCGACCCGTTCTGGTAGTCGCGGGCCCGGCCGTGGCCGTCCCGCAGGGTCATCTCCCCGCTCCCCGCGCCCTCGTCCACCGGGGCTCCGAGCCACTGGCACTGCCGCCACTTCTCGTCGATCGCGCTCATCCCACTGCTCCCCGTTCGTCGGTCATCGGTTGTCGTCGAGCATTTGCTGGTCGGCCCGGACGACCAGCTCCCTGCTGCGGGTGGTCTCCCAGGCGCCGGCGACCGCGTGGTCGCCGCGGCGGGCGGTGACCCGCCAGGAGTGGTCGCCCGGCCCGCCCGCGGGCGGCACCAGGCGTACCGACTGCCGCTCCGCCGTCAGCGGAACCGTGGTCGCCGGACCGTCGCCGATCCGTACCTGGACGGCGGGATCCGCGACGTCCGCGGGCCACGGGCCGAGCACCATGACGTCGACCTGCCGGACGCGCGAGCCGGGCAGGTCCCACTCGGTCACGGCGACCTGGTCCAGCGGCAGCGGTGCGGCGGCGGCCCAGGGCAGCCGGTTCCCGTCCAGGGTCAGGACCATCGGGCCGCCGCCCGGACGGCCGGAAGCCGGCTGCCACCGGGCATCCGGGGCGTACCCCGGCAGCCGCAGGCCCGGCACCGCGGTCCACGGGTGCGCGGTCACCGCCGGCTCGAACAGCGCGGCCGCGGCGAACGCGAGCGGCGGCCAGCCCGGGTACGCGGCGAAGCTCTCCGCCAGCGTCACCCGGACGAGGCCGAGCTTCAGCAGCCGGTCGAGGGCATCGGCCACGTCGCCGTCGGTCAGCCCCGCCGCTCCGGCCAGCTCGGCCCGGGCGCCGTCCCGGTCGATCTCCACCCGGCCGCGCGGGCCGCCGCTGACGACCAGCGTCCCGGTGGCGGTGGCGCCGAGGCCCGGCGGCGTGCCCGGGCCGACCAGGCTGCGCAGCAGGGTCGCCCGGGTGATGTCCAGGCCGGCGGCGAGGGCGACGACCGGCCGGACGCCGGCCGCCACCGGGGCGCTCGCCAGCGGCTCGCCCAGCACCAGGCGGACCTCGCCGTCCGCGTGCTGCGGGGCGAGCACCTCCTGGATCTGCGCCGGCAGCGCGGCGTCGGCCGCGTCGCCCGGGTCCGAGGGCGCGCCCAGGTCCAGCGTCAGCGTCAGGACGCCGCCGCCGCGGGGCTCACCGTCGTCGTGCCGGTAGAGGGCGAGGCCCGGGGCGCCGAGCAGCGCGGGCGCGGCCGGCGGCCGTACCACCCGGGTGCCGCCCGCGCAGCGCAGGTAGAGCCGGTCCTGCAGCACCAGCGGATCGGCCAGGCCGGGGACGTCGTCAGCTGACATCGGGGGCTCCAGGAATCACCGGGGTGGCGAACAGCTCCCGGCCGGTGACGGTCTCCCACTCCGAGAACTCGCCCGGACCGGCCGGCGACACGTTGCGGCGCCGCCAGTCGAAGGTCGGCTGCTGCGGGTCGACACCGGCGACGAGGTCGCCGATCAGCAGGCTGAGCGTCACGGTCTTGTCCGGCTCCTCGCGGGTCAGGTAGGCCGTGACCGGCGGCCGCTGGTCCCGCCGGATCTGCACGTCGAGCTGGTACAGGTCGGTGAGGCCGGGCGGCAGGCTCTCGGGGTGCGCGAGCTGGACGCTGCGCACCCGTACGGTGGTGGCGGCCGTGGTCGCGGCGGCCAGCTGGTGCACCTTCTCCAGCACGGCCGATGCCTCGGTCCGGAGCGTGACCTTGGCGAAGCCCAGCGCCAGCGCCCCGATCGTGCTCGGGTCGACCGCGCTCCCGCCCTGGGCGGCCAGGGTCAGCACGACCTCGCCCGGCCCGGCCGACGGTGGCGGCGGCGGTGTCATCGGGAACGCCTCGGCCCACGTCGCCGCGTCGACCTCACCGGTCACGGGCAGACCGACGTCGCGCTGGAAGCGCTTGGTCATCGCCGCGGTGAAGTCCCCGAAATACCCGTCCACGTCGGCGGGCTTGAGGATCTTGAGCTCGACCAGCCGCTTCTGGAAGGTCCGGACGGCGGGCTTGGCCTGATGGGTGTCGATCACGAGCGGCCCGGGAAAGGCCGGCGGCGGAGGCGGTACGGGCCGGGCCGGTGCGACCGGGACCGGCGTACCCACCCCCGGCACCCGGAACGAGGCCGGCACGGCCAGCGCCGCGACCGCGGCGTCCGGTGGTTCGTCGTCGCGGCTCTCGACCAGCAGCACGGCCACCGCGGCGCCGACGTCGGCGTCACCGGCGGCGAGGTTGCGCACCCGCGCGTACACCGGCGGCACCCAGCCCGGCGGCCAGGTCACCGGGTCCGGCAGCGGCACCTGCTCGAAGGTGAGGTAGTCGTCGGCCGGCAGGTCGAGCCGGATCCGCACCGGCACGTCGCGCACGGTCGGGCTGCCGCCCTCGGCCTGGGCCGCGAGCGTGAAGCGCACCCGGCCCTCCAGGCCGGTCGGCGCCCCGTGCGCGGGCGCCAGCAGCCCGCACATCAGCGTGTAGAACTCCATGCTGCACTCGAAGACGAGCTCGAAACCCCGGCCGTCGACCGCGGTGGACGCGTCGCCCTGGCCCAGCACCGTGCCGCCGAGGTCGTTGAACAGCGTCGAGGTCGCGAAGTCCGCGCTCTGGTAGCCGCCGACGACGAGCTCGGGATAGACGACGCCGGTGGACTCGCTGATGTCCCGGCGGAGCGTGTCCACGAGCTGCGGGTCGAACCAGGGCACCAGCTTGAACCGGATCCGGGCCCGGTACGCCGCCGACGGCTGCCCCGGCGCGGGCGCCGGCGGTTCCAGCAGCAGCACGGTCACCGCGGGCTGGGAGTGCTCGACGTCGAAGGCGAGCCGGTACTCGGTGGGCAGCGCGTAGAACTGGCCGGCGGCCGGCGCGGTCTGCCAGGCACCGCCGGGCCCCAGGACCCACTCGCCGCTGCCCTTGCCGTCGAACTGCGCGTAGACCGGGTCGCCGGCGGGGTCGTCGCGGCGGAAGTACATCGAGGCGCCGCTGGGCTCGACGGTCAGCATGATCGTGGGCAGCTGGTCCGGGGCCGGCCGGTGCCGCCAGCGCAGCATCGTGCCGCCGCCCCGGAAGAGCAGGGACTCCTGGGGCGCGGCCAGCGCGGTGAGGTCCGGGCCGCCGACCGCCGCGGTGGGGTCCGGGCCGCCGACCGCCGCGGTGCCGGTGACGAGCAGGACGCTGCCCGGCATCGTCCGCATCCGCTCGAGCCAGGTGCTCGTGACCGGGACGCGGGCCACCAGCCGGCGGACCACGCCGGCCCCGATCGGCGTCTGCTCGGTGATGTCGGTGATCGGCAGCGAGTCCTCGCCGCCGCCGTCGAGCGGGCAGTAGAGCCGCAGGGTGAGGCCGCCGATCGCGAGCGGCTCGCCCTGGTCGGCCGGGATGTTCGGGTGCCGGCGGAACTCGAGCACGAGGCGCAGCGACCAGCCCCCGCTCACCCGGTCGACGAAGACCGCCGGCACCGCCGAGGTCGGGGACCGGCGCGCGATCACCGCGGCCGGGACGAAGTACTGCCTGCCGCCCAGCGTCCACAGCACGTCGCACGAGGTCGGGATCGGGTCCTGCGTGGTGCCCCCGTCCGGGCCGACCCAGATCGTCTGGTCCGGGACCGGCTCGGTGACCCGGCGCTTGCGCAGCTGCGCCAGCATCTCGGTCCGGTCGACCCGGGCCAGCCGGGCGACGGGCTGGAACTGGTCGGCGGACAGGTTGCCGATCCGCATCTCCGCGGTGGTGTCCATCGCCGGGCCCCTACAGCTCGATGACGAGCGGGTTGGCGGACGTCTCGACCGGGCCGACGGTCTTCTTGCTGCCGTCCACCGCGAACCCCTGGACCGTGTACGTGTAGACGGTCGCGTTCTCGTCGTGCAGCGCCACCGTCCAGGTCACCGGGTCGGTCGTGTTGCCGGCCGGGGTGAACTGCAGGTTCTTCGCCTGCTTCTGGCCGCTGGCCGCGTCGGTGTAGCTGAGGCCGACCAGCACGAGCTTCCACTTCGTCATGTCCAGCAGGGTCGGCACCACGTCGACGGCCATCATCTTGCTGGTCACGTCGCCGATGTTGATGCTGGTCTCCGCGGTCCGCAGCCAGCTGCCCTGCTTGGTCGAGCCGTCGGCGTAGGTGACGTCGAACCGGTACTCGTACTCGCGCAGACCCTTGTCCAGCAGGGGAACCGTCCACTCCCAGGTCTGGGCCGCGGCGGTGAAGGCGTGCGTCTCGGTGACGCCGTAGCCGTGGGCCTCGTCGGTGTAGCGGGTGCTGAGGTTGATGACGGAGATCGGCGGGAAGACGCCCTGTGAGGTGAAGCTGAGGTCCAGCTGCTCGGTGAACGGGCCGTCGATGGTCAGCCGGCTGGTCGTGTCGCGCACCGGGTCGAGCGAGATCGTGTGCCCGCCGGTGAGCCCGTACGAGACCTGGTACTCGTACTCGCGCGAGGGATTGCCGCCGGTGTAGGTGAACCAGCGCTTGTTCGCGGTGTCGTTCGCCGCCAGCGAGATCCGCTCGGTGGCCGACGGCGCGTTCAGCCCGGGGTAGCGGAACCGGACGTCGACCCGGTCGACGACGTCCCAGGGCACGCCGCCGACGATGCAGTCGACCTGGACGCAGCTCAGGCCGTCGTAGCCGATGATCAGGCTGCGCTCCCGGCTGTCCACCACCGGCGTCGTCACGGCCTGCGTGCTGGCCTTGTAGTTCAGCCGGCTGCTGTAGCGGTAGGTGTCCTTGGGCGACCCGTCGGCGTTCTTGGCCAGCGTGGTGCGGAAGTAGAAGACCTCGTCCCCGGTCTCGTACGTGAACGTCGAGGAGTGCGCGATCACGTCGCCGGTCCGCTCGTCGGTCTCCTTGTAGTCGAGGGTCACGGTGATCGCCGCGATCGGGTCCTTCTCGAAGTCGGCGGTGACCCGCACCGGGACGTCGAGGACGTGGAAGATCGGGGTGTTCAGGTCGGCGGTGGTGATCCGCTTGGCCATGACCTCCGGCGTGACGACCTCGTACAGCAGGGCGTTGGGATAGGTCGGCATCGGCTGGGAGATGCGACCGTCCAGAGTGAACTCGAGGTGCCCGTCCATGTGCTGCTCGAAGTCCTTGAGCCACAGCTGGTTCCCGCCGGTGACCGGAGCCCCGGCCGGCTTGAAGTTCTGCAGCGGGTCGGTGCCGAGCTTCTTGTCGATGTCCGGCGAGAACGCCGGCGTGAAGAAGTGGTCCTTCAGGTAGCCCTGGGCGATGTCGAGCACGAGGTCCTCGAGCGCCTTGTTGGCGTCGTCGACCGCGTGCTGGTCCTGCCCCGGCATCGCCGGGAAGTTGTTCTTGTCGTACTCGATGTGCAGGCTCACGATCTTGGTCTGCAGCTCCTTGAGGCTGCTCACCTGCGGGTAGCTGCGCACCAGCCGGCCGCCCTGGGTCTCCTGGATCGTGACGTGGTCCTTGAGCTCGTCGTAGATGTCGGAGGCCTCGCCGGTGATGCTGATGTGGATGTTCGGGATCCGGACCTGGTACGTCAGCGCGTAGTTGATGACCCCGGGGAAGACGCCGTCCTCGGCCGAGGACTTCAGCAGCCGTACGCCTTCCTGTCCCAGCAGCGCCGTGTAGCTGACGATGTTCGTGCTCGTGAGCGAGGGGTGGTCGCTGCCCTCGATGCCCTTGACGAAGGTCAGCCCGGAGGCCGGCAGCACCGTGAACTTCACCGTGCCGTCGACCCAGGTCGGGTACGACAGCTTCGGCGTGCCCGCGACGGCCGCCCGCCGGGCGAACGAGACGACGCCCCCGGCCCGCATCATCGGCATGATCATCGACCGCCGGCCGCCGAGGATGTCGCTGCGGATGTAGTCGAGGATCTTGGCCTGGTCGTCCTGGCTGACCGACAGCTCGAGCGACATGTTCAGCACGCCGCCCTCGGTCTCGCCCGACGGCAGCGCCGAGGAGCTGTCGGCCATCAGGGACAGGTCCCGGGCGAAGGTCATCAGCGAGATGGCCGGCAGCCCGTCCGCGGCGGTCACCAGCGACGGCTTGCCGGGCAGCATCCAGAACTGGAGGGCGTCCTCGTCGTCCTGGAAGATCTCGACGTGGTCCACGCCCGGAACGATGAACTTGCTGAACAGGTTGAGCATCGGATGCTCCCTCTCGGGACTCAGGCGGGTGGCACGGTCAGGACGAGGACGTGGTCGGTCGAGTCGGCCGCGGCGGTCGAGCGCCGGCTGCCGTCGGTGAGGTAGTACTGCGCGCTCCAGGTGTAGGCCGGGCGGTCGCCCGCCTCCAGCGGCAGCGTCCAGACCTGCTGACCGGAGCGGCTGGACTGGAAGAGCATGTTCTTGGTCTCGGGCCGGCCGCCGGGTCCGGTGTGCTGCAGGGAGACCTGGGCCAGCTTCACCACGGCGTAGTCGAGGAGGTCCGCGGCCACGGTGACCTCCAGCAGGCTCGCCGGTTGCCGTCCGATCGCGACGGTCCGGGATCCCTCGGCGTCGACCCAGTCGTACGGCCGGACCGAGCCGTCCGTGGCCGTGCTGGTGACCTTGTAGCGGAAGGTCGCCGGCTCGTCCGGGACGAGGCCGACCGTCCAGGTGGCCTCCGGCGTGGCCGGGGTCAGCTGGTGGAACTCATGGACGACGGGCGCGTCCGGCGCCGGCCGGTGCTCGCACTCGACGAGGTGCTGGGCCACGCCGGCGAACCCGCCGGGGACGGTGAACCGGACGGCGAGCGTGTGCGCGAACGCCGGCGGCACGATCAGCACCCGGCTGCTGTGCGTCCGCGCCGGCGACTCCACCCGGCGTCCGTCGTGCAGGACGTGCACCGCGCGGTACTGCCAGGGCTGGTCGACCGGCACCCAGATCGCCCGTTCGTAGGAGGCCATCGGGGCCGCGGACCGCAGCACGACGGTGTCCTCCTGGGCCGGGACGCCGCGGGCGGCGTCGGCGTACGTGAGGTGGATCTCGACGACGTCGGTGAGCTCCCAGTCGATCGCCGAGCCGTCGACGTCGATGAGCACCCAGCCGACGTCCCCGGTGGAGAGCAGGAGCTGCTCGCCCTGCGCGGTCACCTCCGGCAGTTCCAGGCGGTGGCTCGTGCCCGCGAACTGGACCACGGCGCCGTACGCGTACGACCGGCCCAGCGTCGGCTCGACCACGGCCTGGAAGGTGTCGGTGACCGCATTGTCGGTGAACAGCACGTCGTGGCGATGCGTCCCGTAGCGCAGCTGCAGGGTGATTCCGGCGATCCGGTTCCGGGCGAAGTCCACGTTGCAGCGGCTGCGGACCGTGAGGATGTCGAAGATCGGGTCGCTCAGATCGACCTCGTGGTAGGAGCCACCGTCGACGCCGGCCAGGTTGCCTCCCGGCCTGACCGGCCAGGCGAGCGAGGACCGCCCCGAGAGCAAGGTGTCCACTTCGGACACTTGTGACCAGTCCGGCGCCGCGCCGCCTCCGGCGGTCAGGGCACCCTGGGTGCTCTGGTCGAGCAGGTCCCAGCCCCAGCGCACCAGCCGTTCCTTCAGCGCGTCCATCCCGGGGACGCCGGGCGGCGGCCAGTCCAGGACCTCGACCCCGGCGGCACCGGCGGTGGTCAGCGCCGCGGGCCGGTCGGCGGCCGGGTCCAGCGGCGCCACCTGGTCCCAGGCGTCCCGCAGCGGCCCCGGCCGGAGCC
>DASYKU010000143.1 GCA_035995165.1 Mycobacteriales bacterium | reverse complement strand
GACAGGAACTGGTGGATCAGGTAGCCGTGCGCCCCGTGGATCTCGATCACCTCGAAGCCGGCCAGGTCGGCCCGCTGGGCCGCCGCGCGCCAGTCCCGGACCAGGGCCCGGACGCCGTCGGTGGACAGGGCGGCCGGCGAGGCCAGCCCCGGGTACGGCTCGTCGGTCGGCCCGGACGGCGTCCAGCCCCCGTCGGCCGGCGCCACGAACCCGCGCCCGTCCCACGGCCGGCGCGAGGAGGCCTTGCGGCCGGCGTGCGCGAGCTGGATGCCGGGCACCGCACCCTGGGACCGGATGAAGTCGGTGATCCGCCGGTAGTCCTCGGCCTGCGCGTCGGTCCAGATCCCGGCGTCCCAGGGGCTGATCCGGCCCTCGGCCGTGACCGCGGTCGCCTCCTGCACGACCAGCCCGGCGCCGCCGCGGGCGAACGAACCGAGGTGCACCAGGTGCCAGTCGGACGGATGCCCGTCCGTGGACGAATACTGACACATCGGGGAGATCCAGGCGCGATTCCGGAACGTGGTGCCGCGCAGCGTCAGCGGCGAGAAGAGACGGCTCACGTCCTGACGCAAGTCGCACAGCTCACGTCGGATTCCCGCACAGCGGATCGCGGCCGGGGCACGTCTGAGACTGTGTGAGCCTGATGGAGTTCGACGACTTCGCCCGGCGCGAGCTGCCGAGGCTGCTGCGGTACGCCGTGGTGCTCACCGGCGACCGCGAGCTGGCGCAGGACCTCGTCCAGGACGTGCTCGTCAAGTCGCACACGCAGTGGCGCCGGGTGAGCGCCGCCGACCACCCCGACCGGTACGTCCACACGATGGTGACCAGGGCGTTCCTGTCCTGGCGGCGCCGCTGGGCGGTCCGCCGGATCGGGCTGGACCCGGCCGGTGAGGTGGACGGCGAGCCCGTCCGCGACCACGCCGCCGGGGTCGTCGACCGCGACGACGTCTGGCGCCGGCTGGCCACGCTGCCGCGCCAGCAGCGCGCCGTGCTGGTCCTGCGCTACTACGAACGACTGTCCGACTCCGAGATCGCCGAGGCGCTGGGCTGCTCCGCCGGCACCGTCCGCGGCTACGCCTCCCGCGCGCTGAGCACGCTCCGGCTCGATCTCGCCACCGAAGCCGACCTCGAGAGGGGGCCGCGATGAACGCCGACGAGATCCTGGCCCGGACGTTCGCCGACCACGAGGGCGACGCTCCCGACCCTGACGCCGTGCTCGCCGACGTGCACGCGCGGCTGGCCCGGCGCCGCCGTACGGCCCCGGTGCTGGCGGCTGCGGCGACGGTCGCGGCGATCGCCATCGGCGCGTCCGTGCTGGTCGACCAGCATCGCCCGGACCCCGCTCCCCCGGCCAGCACTCCGTCGCCGAGCGCGACCCCGAGCGCGACCCAGATCGCGCTCGGCACGACCTGGCTGCCGCCCGGCACCGTCCGGACCACCTTGCTGCAGCGCTCCTACGGCACGGAGACCCGCCTCTACACGGTCAGCGTCCCGCACCAGCCCCAGATCAGCGTGCAGCTCCAGGTCCGGCCCGGCACGGAGCTGACGCCGCCCGGCGGATCCCCGCCGCTGGCCGAGTTCGGCTACCGGCAGCGCGATCTGACGATCGCCGGCCGGCCGGCCCGGGAGTGGGCGAACGACGCGGGGCACCGGGACTCGTCGTACCAGCTGGTGGTCCGGCTGCCGGATCAGCGGATCGCGGAGATCGAGGTGTTCGTCGATTTCACCCGCGAGGGGCGTGGCGCCATGCTGGCGACGATCGGCCGGCGGGTCGCGGCGTCGCTCCAGCTGGACCGGCCGGAGCCGGTCGGCACGGCCTTCCGGCCCACGCACGTGCCGAGCGGCTTCGTGGTCTCGGCGGTCGGCCGAGGTGATCTCGACGGCACCACCTGGATCCTGACCACGCCGGGGGCGGTGCCGGACGGCGCCGCGGTGACGATCCGGCAGAGCCCGCGCGCCTTCCGCACCGGCGACGTGCCGGGCACGGTGGCCGACGGGCGGGCGGTGCGGGGCCGGCCGACCCACGTGATCACCGACGGCGCCACCGTGACCCTGTACGTCGACCTGCTCCGCCCCGGCACGTCCGTCCAGCTGACCTCGACCCACGCCGCGGTCACGCTGGCCGAGCTCTACAGGATCGCCGATGGCATCCGCTTCTAGCCAGGACTGACGGACAGGGTCACACTTGACATGTTCAAGATCACCCTGGAAGGTCCGCGAATGAACACACACATCTCGAGGAGGTCGTTGTGAGATTTCGCCGCAGCTTCGTCATCGTCGCCGCCGCTGCCGCATTCGGTGCGAACATCCTGATGGGAGCGCCCGCCGCCAACGCCTCGGGAACTCAGGCGGCCTGCCCCGCCGACCGCGTGTGTCTCTGGTTCAACAGCAACTTCGCCGGGGCCAGAGGCGACTTCAGGGTCAGCGATGCCAACCTGTCCAACGAACTCTTCAATGACGGGCCGGTCAACGCGAATGGCTGGCTGGTGCAGGTCGAAAACAATTCCGCTTCATTCCAGAACCGAAGTGGTCACACGGTCATCTTCTTCGACCTCCGCAACTGCGACATCGACGGCGCCACCCGCGTCGTCGCGGCCGGAGAGAAGGACAACTTCGGGGCCGCGCTGAAGAACAAGGTCTCCTCGATCATCGTCGGCGACGGAAGCCCCTGCGTGAACGTCGATCAGAGCAACGCTTAGCTGTCGAGGCGGTCGACCGCGGTCACGTGGACCGCGGCCCGGCCGAGGTCGTCGGACTCGGCCAGGTCGACCTCGGCGGTGATGGCCCAGTCGTGGTTGCCGGCCGGGTCGTCGAAGATCTGCCGTACGCCCCAGCGGCCCGGCCGCTCGTCCACGACGAGCAGCGCCGGGCCGCGCGCGTCGGCGCCGGTGAGCAGCACGTCGTGCTCGGCGAAGTAGTCCGCCATCGCCTCGGCCCACTGCTGAGAGTGCCAGCCGTCCTCGGCGTCCAGCTCGCCCAGCGCGTCCCACTGCCGGCGGGCGGCCAGCTCGACCCGGCGGAACAGCGCGTTGCGGACCAGCACCCGGAACGCCCGCAGGTTCGCGGTGACCGCGGCCGGCGCCGACTCGATCTGCCCGTCGGTCGGCACCGGCTGGGACGGGTTGGACAGCTGCTCCCACTCGTCCAGCAGGCTGGAGTCGACCTGTCGGACCAGCTCGCCGAGCCAGGCGATGACGTCCTGCAGCTCCTCGGTCTTGGCCTCGTCCGGCACCGTCTGGGACAGCGCCTTGTACGCCCCGGCCAGGTACCGCAGCACGATCCCCTCCGACCGCGCCAGCTGGTAGTGCTGGACGAAGTCGGCGAACGTCATCGCCTGTTCGTACAGGTCCCGCACGACGGACTTCGGGGTCAGCTCGTAGTCGGCCACCCACGGATGGCCCTTCCTGTAGGCCCCGTACGCCGCGGTCAGCAGCTCCTCCAGCGGCTTGGGGTAGCTGACCTCCTGCAGCAGCTCCATCCGCTCGTCGTACTCGATGCCCTCGGCCTTCATCGCCCCGACCGCCTCGCCCCGGGCCTTGTGCTCCTGGGCCGAGAGCACCTGCCGGGGCTGGTCCAGAGTGGACTCGATCACCGAGACCGCGTCCAGCGCGTACGTCTCGGACTCGCGGTCGAGCAGATCGAGAGCGGCCAGCGCGAACGTGGACAGCGGCTGGTTGAGCGCGAAGTTGTCCTGCAGGTCGACCGTCAGCCGCACCGTCCGCCCGGTCGGGTCCGGTGTGGACAGTCGCTCGACCACCCCGGCGGCCAGCAGCGAGCGGTAGATCGCGATCGACTCCCGGATCAGCCGGCGCTGGGCCGGCCGGTCGGAGTCGTTGTCCTCCAGCAGGTGCCGCATCGCGGTGAACGCGTCCCCGGGCCGGGCGATGACGTTGAGCAGCATCGAGTGCGAGACCCGGAACTGCGAGGTCAGCGGTTCCGGGTCGGCCGCCACCAGCCGCTCGTACGTCGGCTCGCCCCAGCCGATCGAGCCCTCCGGCGGCTTCTTCCGTACGACCTTGCGCCGCTTCTTCGGGTCGTCGCCGGCCTTGGCCAGCGCCTTCTCGTTGTCCACGACGTGCTCGGGGGCCTGCACCACGACGGAGCCGGCGACGTCGAAGCCGGCCCGCCCGGCGCGGCCGGCGATCTGGTGGAACTCCCGCGCCGACAGCAGCCTCGTCCGGGTCCCGTCGTACTTGGACAGTGCGGTGAACAGGACCGTCCGGATCGGCACGTTGACGCCGACGCCGAGGGTGTCGGTGCCGCAGACGACCTTGAGCAGCCCGGCCTGGGCCAGCCGTTCCACCAGCCGGCGGTACTTCGGCAGCATCCCGGCGTGGTGCACGCCGATCCCGTGCCGGACGAAGCGGGACAGGTTCTTGCCGAACGCGGTGGTGAAGCGGAAGTCGCCGATCTCGGCCGCGATCGCGTCCTTCTCGGCCCGGGTGGAGACGTTGACGCTCATCAGGGCGGACGCCCGCTCGACCGCGGCGGCCTGGGTGAAGTGCACGACGTACACCGGGGCCTGCTTGGTGTAAAGCAGGTCCTCCAGCGTCTCGTGCAGCGGCGTCAGCCGGTAGGAGTAGAACAGCGGCACCGGCCGGACCGCGTTGTGGACGACCGCGGTCGCCCGGCCGGTGCGGCGGGTCAGGTCCTCCTCGAAGCGCGTGACGTCGCCGAGCGTCGCCGACATGAGCAGGAACTGCGCCCGCGGCAGCTCGATCAGCGGCACCTGCCAGGCCCAGCCCCGGTCCGGGTCGGCGTAGAAGTGGAACTCGTCCATGACGACCTGCAGCACGTCGGATCCGGCGCCGTCGCGCAGCGCGATGTTGGCCAGCACCTCGGCCGTACAGGCCACGATCGGCGCGGTCGCGTTGACCGAGGCGTCGCCGGTCATCATGCCGACGTTCGAGGTGCCGAAGATCGCGCAGAGGTCGAAGAACTTCTCGCTCACCAGGGCCTTGATCGGCGCCGTGTAGAAGGTGCGCCGGCCGGACGCCAGCGCGGCGAAGTGCGCGCCGGCCGCGACCAGGCTCTTCCCGGACCCGGTCGGGGTGGACAGGATCACGTTGGCGCCGGAGACGATCTCGATCAGCGCCTCCTCCTGGGCCGGGTAGAGCGTCAGCCCGCGGTCCTTGGCCCAGAGCGCGAACGCCTCGAACACGGCGTCCGGATCGGGCTCGGCCGGCATCAGTTCCATCAGCTCCACCCCTCCATCCTGCCTGTTCATCCACATGTCGGATTGGTCCCATGGCGTTTGCCGTACTGGCCCGCTAGACAAAGACGACTTGTCCACGTCGAAGGGGACGTCGATGACTGGAAAGCGCACCCGGCTGGGCGCCCTCACCGGGGCTGTCCTGGCCGCGACCCTGCTGGCGACGGCGGGACCCGCCGCCGCGGCCCCGCCCGCTCCCGGCAGCGCCACCCTCATCGGGCGGGCCGTGCTGCCGGCGGCGACGTTCGCCGGCGGTCCGGTGAGCGGGCAGTACATCGGGGCCGGCCCGATCGCCGGGCAGCCGGTGCCGTTCGCGCACCAGCCGGTGCAGGGCTTCTCCGGCCTGCTCCCGGTCCGCGGCACCCGCGGCGACTACTGGGCCCTCATGGACAACGGGTACGGCGCCGAGGAGAACAGCGCCGACTCGCTGCTGCGGATCTACCGGATCCGGCCGGACCTGACCGGCCCGAAGACCAACGGCGTGAAGGTCGTCGACCACATCGACCTGGCCGACCCCGACCACCGGGTGTCCTGGACGATCGTCAACTTCTTCACCCGGCAGCGGCTGCTGACCGGCGCCGACTTCGACCCCGAGTCGCTGCAGCAGGCGCCGGACGGGTCGTTCTGGATCGGCGACGAGTTCGGGCCGTTCATCCTGCACTTCTCCAGGAGCGGCCGGCTGCTGGAGGCGCCGATCGCCGATCCCGGGCTGCGCTCGCCGCAGAGCCCGGACCTGGAGGAGGCCCAGAGCCTGCGGGTGATGGACGCGCTGCGGCAGCACGCGCAGCAGTTCGGCGGCGCGACCCCGATCGTCTCGCCCGACTTCAACCTGCTCGTCGACAACAACCCGGCCACCGCGATCGCGAGCCGGGCCAACCCGCCGGCCGGCTCCGGCGTACCGGCGGCGAGCAGCGAGATCCTCAACGTGGCCACGCTGCACACGGCCGGCTTCAAGGTCGTCCCGTACACGGCGGACACCGCGGAGGCGATCGACGCGCTGCTCAAGCTGGGCGTGGACGGGATCATCAGCGACAACTCCGACCTGCTGCACCAGCGGCTGGCGGCGTTCGACGCCAACGGTGACGGCGTGCCCGGCGACTACCTGCTGCCCGACGGGCGGGTCGACCGGACGAGGTTCGACGCCGAGGGGCACCGCGGCAGCCGCGGGCTGCGCCCGGAGAACACGCTGCCGGCGTTCGAGGCCGGGCTGGACAACCTGATGAACACCATGGAGACCGACACCGGGATCACCCGCGACGGCGTCCCGGTGATCAGCCACGACCCGTTCCTGGACCCGGCCAAGTGCCGCAACGCCGACGGCTCGGCGCTGCCCGGCCAGATCCTCATCCGGGACCTGACCGCGCGGCAGATCCAGCGGAACTTCGTCTGCGATCTCACCCTGCCGGCGTTCCCGCGGCAGAGCGACGACGTGGCGCTGTCCCCGGTCGCGGCGGCGTACGCGGCGACCCACCACCTCGACCCGTACACGAAGCCGAGGCTGCAGGATCTCTTCGACTTCGCCGCCTTCTACGCGCGGTGGTTCTCCACCGGCCCGGGCCGGCACGACGCGGGTGCGGCGGCGAAGGCGGCCAACGCCCGTACGGTCCACTTCAACGTGGAGACCAAGGTCAACCCGGTGCCCGCGCTGGCGTCCCGGACGGTCTCGGCCGAGGCGTTCGAGCGGATCGACGACGGCCTGATCGCCCGCAACCACCTGCAGAGCCGGGTCACGCTGCAGTCCTTCGACTGGCGGACGCTGCTGCTGGCGCAGCAGAACCACCCGGACATCGCGACCGTGGCGCTCTGGGGCGACTCGCCGATCTTCGCCGACCCGACGATCACCGGCAGCGGTGACGGCGGCAACCTGCAGCCGGTCGGCGGCAACACGCCGTGGCTGGGCGGGCTGATCTGGCCCTGGCGGCAGACGCTGCAGACGCTGCCGGCCCGGGTCCAGGCCAGCGGCGGGTTCGAGGGCATGGCGATGTCGCCGGACGGGCGGACCCTCTACCCGGCGCTGGAGAAGCCGCTGGTGAACCCGGCGACGACGACCGCGCTGATCGCGCAGTTCGACATCCGCAGCCGGTCCTACACCGGCACGACCTGGGCGTACTCGTACGCGCCGGGCGGGATCAGCATCCCGGACCTCCAGCTGTACGCACCGGGTCGCGGCGTCGCCATCGAGCGCGACAACTCGACCGGCACGCTGACCGGCCTCAAGGAGGTCTTCGCGGTGACGCTGCCGGCCGGCGGCGGCACCGTCACCAAGACGCCCGTGGCGGACCTGCTGCACATCGCCGACCCGGCCGGGATCGCGCGCCGGGACCGGTTCGCGCAGCCCGGTGACCTGATCGGGGATCCCGGTCAGTTCGCGATGCCGTTCGTGACGATCGAGGCGGTCGTGGTGCAGGACCGGCGGACGCTGGTGATCGTGAACGACAACAACTACCCGTTCAGCGTGGGCCGGCACATCGGGACCGGACGGACCGACGACAACGACGTCGTCGCGCTCCGGCTGGGCCAGTCACTGCCGAGCTAGAAGGCCGCCCGGGCTGAGCGCCGGGGTCCGGGCCACCGCGGCCCGATCCCCGGCCTCAGCTCCGGTCGGTCTCGCCGCCGGCGGCGGGCTCGGTGCCGAAGACCTCGTCGGCGTCGCCGTCCGGCGGCGCGCCGAGCGCCTCGCCGGCCGGCTCGGCCGCCCGCGGACCCTGCTCCGGGTGGCCGCCGGGCCGCGGGTCCTCCCAGGGCGGGTCCTCGTCCGACTCGGCGTTCACGCCCTCGGGCTCGACCAGGTCACGCTCCATGCGCGTCTCCTACCCGGATCACCTGGGCGGCCACCAGCACGACCCCGGCCACACCCATGAGCAGGACGGCGAGGCCGAGCGGATGCACCAGCGCGGCCAGCAGCACCAGCACCGCGCCGGCCGCGCACCGCGCCAGCACCGGACGCTCGGCCGCGAGCCGGCCCTGCAACGCGCCGACCACCAGCAGCGTCACCGCCACCGGGATCGCCACCGCGAACGCCGCCGTACGCGGGCCGCTGTGGGCCTCGTGCAGCACCGACTCGGTCGCCACCTCCAGCCCGGCCCCGAGCGCGCCGACGGCGGCGAAGACGAAGTAGTGCGCGTACCCCCAGAGGAACGAGACGTTCGGCTGCTCCCGCAGGTGGTCGGCGGCCGGGTGTCCGAAGTAGATCCACCAGACCGCGAAGACCAGCAGGATGCCGCCGCCGGCGACCTCGAGCAGCGCGGCCGAGGCGCCCTGCGCGGTCCGGCCCGCCTGCACCGCGGTGGTCGCGGCCAGGATCGCCTCGCCCAGCACGATCAGGGTGAACAGGCCGTACCGCTCGGCGATGTGCTCGGGATGCCAGCGGGTCATCGGGCCGCCGCGCTCGGCCCAGAGCGGGACGGCGATGTCGACCGCCACCAGCACCAGGAACGAGACCAGCCCGAGCGAGTCCGGCAGCGCCAGCCGGAGCACCCAGAACGCCTGCACGATCGCGACGCCGATCCCGTACCGGAGGGCGACCGTACGGCGGGACGGGTCGTCGCGGGCGGCCCGGAACCACTGCGCGACCAGCGGCACCCGCATGACCAGGTAGCCGATCGTCACGAGCCTGAAGTCCTCGCGCTCGAACGCGTCGGGCACACCGGCCGCGAGCACCAGCACGCCGACGATCTGGACCAGGGTCAGGACCCGGTAGACGATGTCGTCGGTGTCGTACGCGGAGGCGAACCAGGTGAAGTTCATCCAGGCCCACCAGATCGCGAAGAACACCATCAGGTAGCGGCCGACCGAGACGCCGACGTGGCCCTCGGCCACCCCGTGGTGCAGCTCCACCGCGGCCGAGGCCACGCCGACCACGAAGCTCAGGTCGAACAGCAGCTCCAGCGGGGTCGAGGCGCGGTGCTCCTCGTCGGGATCGCGGCCGGCCAGCGGCCGCCGCCAGGGCACACGTACGGCTCCGGTCACCCGGGCAGTGTGGCGGGCGGCTACCCCGCGCTCAACGTGTCAGTTGCCGCAGCAGGAGCCGCCGCAGCAGGTGCCGCCCCGGGTCGGGCGGGCGGCCGGCACCGGAGCGGTCGGCCGGCCGGTCAGCGCGACCGTCGAGAGCAGCTTGACCGTGTCGTCGTGGCCGGCCGGGCAGGGCGCGGGCACGGCCGACTCGGCCATCGGGCGGGACGCCTCGAAGGTGTCCCCGCAGGCGCGGCAGCGGTACTCGTAACGCGGCACGCGTCGAGCTTAGGCCGGATTCGCACCGGGTAGGAGGGTCGGCGTCCGGTCGACCAGCTGATCGGGCTCATCCGTCGGGGATGCAGCCGGATCGTCCGGTGCGCGGGCGCGCGAGGGAGCACAACCGTGTCAGCAGGCACCCAGGCCGTCCGGAAGGTCGCCAGCAGCGCCTGGTCGGAGCGGCTGGCCCGGTTCGGGCTCGCCGCCCAGGGCGTGCTGTCGATCGTCATCGGCATCCTCGCCCTCCGCATCGCCTTCGGACACCGCGAGAAGGCGAACGAGAACGGCGCGCTCAAGCAGATCGTGTCGACGCCCGGTGGTGCGCTGCTGATCTGGATCGTCGCCATCGGGCTCCTGGCGTACGCGCTCTGGCGGGCGGCCGCCGCGATCCTCGGACGGCCGGCCGACCCGCTGGTCACCGACGGCACCGAGCGGATCAAGGCGGCGGCCGAGGCGATCGGCTCCGGCGGGGTCTGCGCGGCGGCCCTCCAGATCGCGATCGGCGGCGCCTCCTCGGGCGGCAACGGCAGCAACTCCCAGCAGGCCGGGACCGTGCTGTCCTGGCCGGCCGGTCAGTTCCTGGTCGGCCTGGTCGGCGTGGTGGCGGTCGCGGTCGGCGGCTGGGTCGCGTACGGCGGCTGGAAGGCCGACTTCACCAAGGAACTCGACCTCGGCTCGGTCCCGCGGACCGCGGGCCGGACGGCGGTCATGCTGGGCCGGGTCGGCCGGATCGCCCGAGGTGTGGCCCTGGTGATCATCGGCATCCTCGTCGTCATCGCCGCCGTCCAGTACGACCCGCAGAAGGCCGACGGTCTGGACGGCGCGCTGAAGTCGCTGACCGCCCAGCCGTTCGGCAAGTGGGTGCTGACGCTGATCGCGCTCGGCTTCATCGCGTACGGGCTGTACGGCCTGGCCGAGGCGAAGTTGCGCCGGATGAGCTGACGTCCCCGATTCGCCAACCCCATGACCGGGTAAAGCCGCAACGTCCGTTCGTGGTGGCAGATCGGGCAGTCCCGTCGGGGAATGCCGCCGATCCCGTTGCGACCAGGAGAGTGAGAAACCGGTGACGTCGACAGGCACCCGCCACGTGACGAGGGCGGCCAACAACAAGTGGGCTGAGCGGCTGACGCGCGTCGGGCTCGGCGCGCGCGGCGTGCTCTACATCGTGATCGCCGTGCTGGCGTTCCGGGTGGCGTTCGGCCACTTCGAGGACCAGGCCAGCCAGAACGGCGCCCTGCAGGAGATCTCCTCCAAGCCGGGCGGCCAGGTGCTGGTCTGGATCATCGCGGTCGGCCTCATCGCGTACTCGCTGTGGCGGTTGCTCTCGGCGGCGTTCGGCGGGCGGGTCGACCCGATCGCCACCGACGCCAAGCAGCGGCTCAAGGCGCTGGCCGAGGGCATCGGGTACGGGTCGATCGCCGTCGTCGCGGTCAAGGTCGCGGCCGGCTCCGGGTCCTCCTCCGGCGGCGGCCAGCAGAAGACCGCGATGGTGCTGGGCTGGCCGGGCGGCCAGTTCCTGGTCGGGCTGGTCGGCGTGGTCGCCCTCGGGATCGGCGCGTTCTTCGTCTACGACGGCGTGAAGGCCGAGTTCACCAAGGAGCTGAAGCTGGCCGGGCTGTCCCCGACCGCGCGCAAGGCCGTCGTCTGGCTCGGCCGGGCCGGGCGGATCGCGCAGGGCGCGGTCTTCGGCATCATCGGCGTGCTGATCATCGTCGCCGCCGTGCAGTACGACCCGGACAAGGCCAAGGGTCTGGACGGCGCGCTGAAGACCCTGGTCGGCGAGCCGTTCGGGCGGGTGCTGCTGTGCCTGGTCGCCCTCGGCCTGCTCGCCTACGGCCTCTACGGCCTGGCCGAGTCCAAACTCCGCAAGGTCTGATCGCAGCGGTCAGGATCTGACCGCAAGTAGGGCGACCCTCGGGGCATGACGATGACGACGATCGTGCCCCGGGGGCCGTTCTCGCTGCGGGAGCTGGCGACCTTCGGGTTCGGACAGCGGCTCTCCACCTCGTACGACGGGGTGATGCGGATGGCGTTCTGCGTGGACGGGTACACCCACGCCGCCGGCGTGGAGGTGCGGCAGACCGCGGACGCCGTCGAGGTCACCGTGCATGGTGACGCCGATCCGGACATCGTGACCGCACAGGTCGCCCGGGTTCTGTCGCTGGACCACGACGGGGCGGCGTTCCTCGAGGTCGGCCGGCGGGATCCGGTGATCGGGCGGCTGCAGGAGGTGGCGCCGGGGCTGCGGCCGCCGCAGTTCCACTCGCCGTACGAGGCCGCGGCCTGGTCGGTGCTCTCGGCCCGGCGGCCGGCCCGGCAGATGGCGCAGGTCCGGGACGCGCTGGCGGTCGGGCACGGGACCACGTTCGAGCTGGCCGGCGAGCGGTGGTCCTCGTTCCCGACCCCGGCCGCGCTGCTCGACGTCGAGAGCTTCCCCGGCATTCCCGAGCCCAGGATGACCCGGCTGCATGCGGTCGCGCAGGCGGCCTGGGAGGGGCGGATCGACGTGGCCCGCCTGGTCGCGCTCGGACCGGACGAGGCGATGGCTGAGGTCCGGGAGCTGCCCGGGATCGGTCCCTTCTTCGCGGCGCTGGTCGTGATCCGGGCCTGCGGGCTGGCCGACGTGCTGGTCCGCAACGAGGCGACCGCGCTCGGCACGATGGCGTCGCTCTACGGGTCGGACGGACCGCCCGGGCCGGACGAGCTCGAGCGGCTGGCCGAACCCTGGCGCCCGTTCCGCACCTGGGCCGCCGTCCTCATCCGCGCCGCCGCGAACCGCCTCCCGGCCCGGGTGTCAGCCGGCTAGCTCGGCCCCGACCAGCTCGGCGATCTCGGCGGTGTTGAGGGCGGCGCCCTTGCGCAGGTTGTCGCCCACGACGAACAGGTCGAGCGTGTTCGGGAAGTCGAGCGCCTGCCGCAGCCGCCCGACGTACGTCGGGTCGGTGCCGACCGCGTCCGCCGGCGTCGGCATCACCCCGGCCGCGGCGTCGTCGAGCACCACGATCGAGGCCTGCGCGGCCAGCTCGGCCCGGGCCTCGGCCACCGTGATCGGCTGGGCGAACGTGACGTGCAGCGCGGCCGCGTGCGTGGTCACCACGGGGACCCGTACGCAGGTCGCGGACACGGCCAGGTCCGGGATGCCGAGGATCTTGCGCGACTCGTTGCGGACCTTGAGTTCCTCGGAGGACCAGCCGTCGCCCTTGTCCGAACCCGCCCACGGCACCACGTTCAGCGCCAGCGGCGCCGGGAAGGGCGAGTACGCCGGCAGCCCGGACAGCGCCTTGCGCACGTCCCCGGCGACCGAGCCGAGCGAGGGGTCGCCGGCGACCGCGGCCAGCTCCTCGCGCAGCCGGTCGATGCCGGCCTGCCCGGCGCCGGACGCGGCCTGGTAGGAGGCGGCGACCATCGCCCGCAGCCCCCAGCGCCGGTGCAGCGCGCCGAGCGCGGCCATCATCGTCATCGTCGTGCAGTTGGGGTTGGCGATGATCCCCTTCGGCCGGTTGCGGGTCTCCTGCGGGTTGACCTCGGGCACGACCAGCGGGACCAGCGGATCCATCCGGAACGCGCCGGAGTTGTCGACCACGACGGCCCCGCGGGCGGCCGCGACCGGCCCCCACTCGGCCGAGACCGCATCGGGCACGTCGAACATGGCCACGTCGACGCCGTCGAAGACCTCGGGCGCCAGCGCCCGGACGGTCACGTCCTCACCGCGCACCCGCAGCGTGCGGCCGGCCGACCGGGCCGACGCGACGAGCCGGATCTCGCCCCACTGGAACGGCCGCTCGGACAGGATCCCGAGCATCACCGACCCGACGGCGCCGGTCGCCCCGACCAGGGCCAGGGTGGGCCGGGAGCTCATCGGCCGGTCCCCGCGTACACGGTGGCGGACTCGCTGCCGCCGAGGTCGAACGCATCGTGCACGGCCCGGACGGCCAGGTCCAGGTCGGTGTCGCGGACCAGGACCGAGATGCGGATCTCCGAGGTGGAGATCAGCTCCACGTTCACCCCGGCGTCGGCCAGCGCGCCGAAGAACCGGGCCGACACCCCCGGGTGCGACCGCATCCCCGCCCCGACCAGGGACACCTTGCCGACGTGGTCGTCGTAGATCAGCGAGTCGAAGCCGACCGACGGCTGCACCTTCTGCAGCGTCGCCATCCCGGTCGGCCCGTCCGCCTTGGGCAGCGTGAAGGAGATGTCGGTGCGGCCGGTGGCCGCGACGGACACGTTCTGCACGATCATGTCGAGGTTGATCTCCGCGTTGGCGACGGCCCGGAAGAGCGCCGCGGCCTGCCCCGGCTTGTCCGGCACGCCGACCACGGTGATCTTGGCCTCGCTGCGGTCGTGCGCGACGCCGGTGATGATCGCCTGTTCCACCGTGAGGTCCTCCATCGAGCCGTTGACGATCGTGCCGGGACGCTGCGAGTACGACGACCGCACGTGCACCGGCATGCCGTACCGCCGCGCGTACTCGACCGACCGCAGGTTGAGCACCTTGGCGCCGCAGGCGGCCATCTCCAGCATCTCTTCGTACGTGATGGTGTCCAGCCGGCGGGCCCGCGGCACGATCCGCGGGTCGGCCGAGAACACGCCGTCCACGTCGGTGTAGATCTCGCAGATGTCGGCCCCGAGCGCCGCCGCCAGCGCGACCGCGGTGGTGTCCGAGGCGCCCCGGCCTAGCGTCGTGATGTCCTTGGTGTCCTGGGAGACGCCCTGGAAGCCGGCCACGATCGCGATCGCGCCGGTGTCCAGCGCATCCCGGATCCGGCCCGGCGTGATGTCGATGATCCGGGCCTTGCCGTGCACGCTGTCGGTGATCACGCCGGCCTGGGAGCCGGTGAACGAGCGGGCGTCGACGCCGAGAGCGCTGATCGCCATCGCCAGCAGGGCCATGCTGATCCGCTCGCCCGCGGTGAGCAGCATGTCCAGCTCGCGGCCGGGCGGCAGCGGCGTCACCTGCTGGGCCAGGTCGCGCAGCTCGTCGGTGGTGTCGCCCATCGCGGACACCACCACCACGACCTCGTTGCCGTGGCGCCGGGTGACCACGATCCGCTCGGCCACCCGCTTGATCCGCTCCGCGTCGGCGACCGAGGAGCCGCCGTACTTCTGCACGACGAGCCCCACGAAATCTCCTCCCGCTGCGACGATCCACCCTTCTCGCGCGTCCACACTACCGGCAGGCAACGGCGCGACTCTGCGAACAAGGATGGCCATGACAGCACCCGGCACGCCCGCCGGCGGGATCAGCGCGCGCGGCATCAGCCGCTCGTTCGGGCCGGTGCACGCCGTGCAGGGCATCGACCTGGAGGCGCCGCCGGGCCAGGTGACCGCGCTGGTCGGGCCGAACGGGGCCGGCAAGACGACCGCGATGCTGGTGCTGGCGACGCTGCTGACCCCGGACGCGGGCGAGGTCCGGGTGGCCGGGTTCGACCCGATCACCCAGGCCGACGAGGTCCGGGCCCGGATGGGCTGGTCCCCCGACGTCTTCGGCCTGTACGACACGCTGACCTGCCGGGAGTACCTGGAGGTGATGGCGGCGGCGTACCGGCTGCCGAAGCCGGACCGGGCCGCGCGGGCGTCGGAGCTGCTCGGGCTGGCCCGGCTGCCGTACCCGGACGCGCCGGTGCACACCCTGTCGCGCGGGCAGAAGCAGCGGCTCGGGCTGGTCCGGGCACTGGTGCATGACCCGGCCGTGCTGCTGCTGGACGAGCCCGCGTCCGGGCTGGACCCGCGCAGCCGGGTCGAGCTGCGCGACCTGCTGCGCCGGCTGGCCGGCGAGGGCCGGGCCGTGCTCGTCTCCAGCCACATCCTGTCCGACCTGGAGGAGATCGCGGACCGGGTCGTGTTCGTCAGCGCCGGCCGTACGGTCGGGCAGCATGCGATCGGCGACCTGCCGGCGGCGCAGTCGGCCCGGACGTACCGGTTGCGGGCGTTGAACCCGATCGCGCTGCAGCAGGCGCTGGAAGC
>DASYKU010000142.1 GCA_035995165.1 Mycobacteriales bacterium | reverse complement strand
CCGCACATGTCCCGCGCGGCCAGGGCGCAGGCCGGGTAGGACGATGATGATCGTGGCAGCTGCTGGCCTGGATGAGGCGTTGGGTCAGTGGTGTGTGCGGTGGCTCGGCTCGGGTGTGTCCGAGGTCTTGTTCGAGGCGGGTTCGCTCTCGGTGGTGGTCGGGGTCAGGCTCGCCGATGACCGTGAGGTGGTCGTCAAGGCGCGGCGGTCGGTTCCTCGCCTCCGGGCCGCCTACGCCGTGCACCGTCATGTCTGGCAGTGCGGCTACCCGGCTCCGGAACCGCTGGTGCCGCCGACGCCCCTGGATGCGGCCGAGAGCGCCAGCGCCGAGCAGCTGGTACGCGGCGGCGGGATCGGCGGCCGAGGCCCTGGTGATGCTGCCCGATCGGCGGAAGCCCTGGCCGCGCTGATCGGGATCACGGCCTCCGCGCCCCACGTCGGCGACCTGTCACCGTCCCCGTCGTGGGTGGCGTGGGACCACGATGAGCCGGGATTGTGGCCCGGACCGGGACTGAACCTCGTGGCCGGGCCGGGCTGGCTCGACGACGCCGCCGCCCGCTGCCGGGCCCGACTGCGGCGATACCGGGCGCCGCGGGTGATCGGTCATGCCGATTGGCACGCGGACAACGTGCGGTGGTCGGGCGGCAGGCTCCTGGTCGTGCACGACTGGGACAGTGTCGTCAGCCAGCCCGAGGCAGTGATAGCCGGGATCGCCGCCGCCATCTTCCCGGCCTCCGGGGATGTCTGGCAGCCAGCCACCATCCAGGAGAGCGAACAGTTCCTGTCCGCCTACATCCGGGCCAGCACACGGGCCTGGACTCCCGATGACACCGAGGCGTTCTGGGCGGCATCGGCGTGGACTCTCGCCGTCGACGCCAAAGAAGCCGTAGCAGGCGGATCCGTCCCGGACCTCACCGAAGCCGAGACATTCAACCGTCTGTCCCTCGCCGGCGCCTGACCCGCCGCCTGATGATCCCGACTAGACGATCCTGACTGGACCATCCCGGCTCCGCCTCACCGCACTGAGAGCGACTCGCACGTGGGTCGGCGTACGTCCGGAGAGCGACAGGCCGGTCGGCGTCAGGCGACCCCAGGTACCGCTGCCACACCGGTGTTGGCGTGGCAGCGGTACCCGAACGGGTTCTTCGCGAGCTACTGCCGGTGGTGGTTCCGTGAACATGCACCAGCGACGTGGCCCAGACCTCCGCGTCGCCTGGGTCAGCTCTCGCGGTGGACGAGTCGCGACCTCATCACCGGGTGGTGGGTTGCGGCTTGAATCGTCGCACCTCATGGGGCCATCCGCAGGCCTCGGCGATCTTGCCGGCCCACATCTTGGCGGCCTCGTCGTCGGCCACGTCGACCACGGCGAACCCGCCCAGGAACTCCTTGCTCTCGACGTATGGCCCGTCGGTGATCAGCACTGTGTCACTGGTGGGGTCGGCGCTGTAGACCGGGCCGTCCTCCTCCTCCAGACCCCCGGCGAACACGTACACACCGGCAGCCTTCATCTCGTCCACGACCGCCATGGCGAATGGCCCGCGCCCGCGGAACCACTCCTCGGTGTGGTCGCCCACCCACTGCTGGTTGAAGTAGATGAGGTACTCGGTCATGTGTCCTCCTTGCCCCGGCGGCCTCTTCCGGCAGCCTCCCACCCGTTCTACGAACGCCTCGCTCCGGATCCGACAGCCTGCCGGCACAATCTTCACGGCTACGAGTAGTCCAACCGCACTCATCCGCCGCGCTCCGCGCAGGACGCGTCGACTCTGCCGCTCAGGGCTCACGCGCGACCATGCCAAGTCGGCTCGTCGGTTCATGCCGATGTTGCTGCCGGCCGTCGCCGCGCACGTTGAGCGATCGGCGACGGGATCATCGTCGCCGGCCTGGCCGGAGCGGCCGCCCTGAGCACTTGCGGCTGGCGTATTAGGACCAGCGGCGCAGGTCAACTGCTGGTCCTGGGCTTCCTTCCCAGTGCCATCGGCTTGTTGGCCGCGCTCCTCGCCACCTGACCGTGCCCCGCCTGATGCCGCGAGCCGGGCCATCGGGCGGACAGCCGGCTGCGGTGCATCGGGTCGGCCTGGAGCGAGTCACCGAATACGGAGTCGACGTCCTCGCGGCCGAACAGCTCCTCTTCCATCTCGCGTTCGACCGCTAGGGCTGCGCGTCCTCGGCGTAGTCGACCAGCGGGCCGTGCCGGGCGGGAGCGCCATCGAACCCGTCTTATGAGTATAAAACGGTCATGACGTTTGTCTCATCCTTAGTCGGGTACGGACGGTGCTGACAAGGTATTGACGCCTCCATAACTCCGGCGATAACGTCACAGACGTTACACAAACGGTCACATCAGAGATTCATCCGGGGCGGTTTGGCTCCGGTCGATCTGGTCATGGCGGACGCCGCACACAATCGCCGCGTCGGTGACCAGTCTGTTGGGGTGGCTTGAGAGCGACCGCCATTTCACGACGACGCCATGACGACGCCGCTTCCCGGCTCGTCGGGAGGCTGAGCATGGACGTGGAGACGGGCGCCGAGCAGGACTCGGTGCGGTTGCTGCGCGAGTGGAACGACACGGGTGTGCCGTTGCCGGACAGCACGGTCTCGCGGGAGTTCCAGCGGCAGGCCGCCGAGACGCCTGACGCGGTCGCCGTCGAGTTCGGCGACCGGACGATGTCGTACGAGGAGCTGGCCGGGCGGGTCGGCGATCTGGCCTCCGAGCTGGCCGAGCGCGGGGTGCGGGCCGGGGACTCGGTGGCGATCCTGATGGCCCGGTCGGCTGATCTGGTCGTCGCGATGCTGGCCGTGGCCACGGCCGGCGCGGCCTACGTGCCGCTCGACGTGCGATACCCGGCGGCGCGGATGCGGGCCATCCTCACCGGCGTCGGAGCCGACCTGCTCGTGGTCGACGCGACGACCCGGGACCACCCGGTGCTCGACGGGCGGCCGGTCCTGACGGCCGACGCCGTCGCCACCGGTCGACCGGTGGAGCCCACGGCGTTCCCGGATGCGACGGCCGGCCCGGACTCCGTCTTCCACGTGCTGCACACGTCCGGGTCCACGGGGGAGCCGAAGGGGGTGGCGATCACCCATCGGAACGTGATCGCGCTGGCGTACGACCGGCTCTGGCGGGACGGGACGCAGCGACGGTTCCTGTTCCACTCGCCGCACGCGTGGGACGCGTGCACCCTGGAGTGGCTGGTGCCGCTGCTCACCGGCGGGCGGGTGGTGGTGCTGCTCGAGGACGTGAACACGGTCGCGCTGCGCCGGCTCGCGGCCGGCGGCCGGCTGACGACGGTGTGGTTGACCGCGGGGCTGTTCGCCGCGGTCGCCGACGGCGATCCGGCGTGCCTCGACGGCGTTCGCGAGGTCTGGACCGGTGGGGACGTGGTCTCGCGGCAGGCCGTCGACCGCATCGCGGCCGCCTGTCCGGACATCTCGATCTTCAACGGGTACGGGCCGGTGGAGACGACCGTCTTCGCGACCCGGTACCGGATCCATCCGGGCCCGCCGACCGGCACGGGGGTCCCGATCGGCACGCCGATGGACAACACCCGGATCTACGTGCTGGACGACGACTTGCGTCCGCTGCCGCCGGGAGAGGTCGGCGGCCTGTACGTCGGGGGTCTCGGCGTCGCCCAGGGGTACGTCGGCCGGCCGGACCTCACCGCGGAGCGGTTCCTGCGCGATCCGTCCGGGGCGGCGGACGAGCGCATGTACGCCACCGGTGACCTGGCCCGCCGGGATCCGGACGGCCTCCTGCATTTCGCCGGGCGGGCCGACAGCCAGGTGAAGATCAACGGGTTCCGGATCGAGCCGGAGGAGATCGAGTCCGTGCTCGGGCGGCATCCGGCCGTGGCGCGGGCCGTCGTGATGGCGCGGACGTTCGAGGACGGCAGCGGGCGGATCACGGCGTACGTCGTGCCCGAGGATGCCGCCGCCCCGCCCGAGGGTGGGGCGTTGCGCGACTTCCTGGCCGGCGAGCTGCCGGCGTACATGGTCCCGGCCGAGGTCGCGGTGCTCGCCGAGCTGCCGCTGACGCCCAACGGGAAGGTGGACCGGGCCCGGCTGGGGCGGCCGGATCCGGGGCCGTTGTCGGCGGCGCAGCGGGAGCGGTGGTGGCCGACCGTCGGTGAGACCCCGCCCGGTCAGCAGCTCTGCACCGCCGCCCGGTTGACCGGTCCGCTGGACGCCGACGCGCTCGGGGTCGCCCTCGGTGACGTCGTGGCCCGGCACGAGGCGCTGCGCACGGTGTTCCCGTCCGAAGTGGACGGTCCCGTACGGCGCGTGCTCGAGACCGCATCGCCCGCGCTGGAAGAGATCCGGGTCGAGGAGGCCGAGCTGCCCAAGGCGATCGCCGAGGTGTGCCGCCGCCCGATCGACCCGGTGTCCGAGCTGCCGTTGCGGCTGGCGTTGCTGACGCCGGCCGACCGCGAGGACGAGCACGTCCTGGTGCTCGTGCTGCACCGGATCGCCGGCGACCCGGCCTCGCTCGACGTGCTCGGCCGGGATCTCGCCGCCGCGTACGGGGCCCGTCGCGAGGGCCGGGCCCCGGACTGGCCGCCCACCCACCACGCCGATGCCACGGACGAGATCGAGGACGCGGGCGAGCAGGCGACCGACATGCCGTTGGGCGACCGCAGCCGCCCGGCCAGCCCCACGCACCGCTCGGGCGAGGTGGGCTTCACCTTCGAGGCCGGACTGCATGCGGCGCTCGAAGGCCTGGCCGAGCAGAGCGGGACGACCCTGGACCACGTGCTGCGGGCCGGGCTCGCCGCCCTGCTGACCCGGCTCGGGGCGGGCACCGACGTGGCCGTCGGCGGCCTCGCGCCGGTCCGGACGGACGTCATCGGTCCGTACGCAACCGAGCAGGTCTTCCGGATCGACACGGCCGGCGACCCGGCCTTCACCGAGCTGGTGGACCGTGTCGGAGGAGCCCGCAAGACGACGGCCCGCGGCCAGGTCCTGCTCACGGTCGCGACCGACGCGCCGCCCCCGCTCGAGCTGGCCGGGACCTCGGCCCGCCCGGTGCCGGCCGACCCCGGGCGCACCCCGTACGACCTGGTGGTCAGCCTGCGAGCCCGGGACGGGGTCGTGACGTTCAGCCGGGACGTCTTCAGCGCCGGCGCGGCCCGCGGTCTCGCCGGCGCGTACGTCCGGCTGCTGGCGGCGGTCGCCGAGCGGCCGGCGTCGCGCCTGAGCGAGATCGGGATCGACGGGGACCAGGACCGGGGCACGACCGAGATCGACGGGGACCAGGACCGGGGCACGACCGAGCAGGTCCTCGCCGACCTGTGGTCGGAGCTGCTCGACGTCCGGGTCGACTCGCCCGACGCCTCGTTCTGGAAGCTCGGCGGCGACTCCCTGCTGGGGGTCACGCTGCTGGCCCGGCTCCGCAAGAACCTCGGCGTCGAGGTCAAGCTGCGGGAGCTGTTCCGGCACCCGCGGCTCGGCGACCTGGCCGCGGTCGTGGACGCGGCGCGCGGTCCGGCCGTCGAGCGGCCGGCGCCGGCCGCGGCGGCGCGGGAGCTGCCCGCGTCGAGCTTCCAGCAGCGGATCTGGCTCGCGGAGCGGCTGCAGCCCGAGCCGGGTCTCTACAACGTCCCGCTGTCCTGGCGGGTGTCCGGGCGGCTGGACCCGGACCGGTTGGCGGCGGCGTTCGCCCGGGTGATCGAGCGGCACGAGGCGCTGCGGACGACCGTGGTCGAGCGGGACGGGGAGCTGCGGCAGGTGATCGGGGCGCCCTGGCGGCCGGTCGTGGCCCGCGACCGGTGCGACGACGAGGCGGCGCTGGCCGACCGGTTGCGCGCGGACGCGGATGCCGGGTTCGACCTGGCGGCCGGACCGCTGCTGCGGGCGGGTCTCCTCGAGACCCCGGCCGGCCAGGTGCTCACCGTCACCGTCCACCACATCGTCTTCGACGCCGCGTCGGTGGAGCTGCTGCTGGCCGAGCTGGGCGAGTACTACGGGGCCGACGCGGGCCCGGTCGAGCCGGCCCCCAAGCAGTACCGCGACCTGGTCGACCGGCCGGACCCGGACGCGGTGCAGCGCCGGATCGAGCGGCTGCGCGGCGCCCCGAGCACCCTGTCGACCCCGGCGCCCCCGCCCGTGCCGCCGCAGCCGCACGGCGTCGTCCCGCTCGACCTGCCGGCGGATCTGCTCCGGCGGACCCGGCGGCTGCAGGAGGACACCGGCACGTCCTGGTTCATGGTCGCCGCGGCCGCGCTGGCCGGGGCGCTGCACGCCTGGACCGGCCGGGACGACGTGACCTTCGGCTTCCCGGCCGACACCCGGGACGCGACCGAGTTCGCGGGCGTGCTCGGGCCGTGCCTGAACACCCTCGCCGCCCGCTCGACCTGCCCGCCGGGTACCAGCGCGGCCGACCTGGTCGAGGCCGTGCGGGACGAGATCCTGGAGCTGCTGGAGGACCGCGACGTGCCGTTCGAGGCGATCCTGGCGGCGCTCGCCCCACCGCGGTCGGCCGGTTCCAGCCCGTACCTGGACGTCGTGCTGGCTCCGCTGACCCGGCCGGCGAAGTTGCCGGAGATCGCGGGCCGCGAGCTGACCGCGCTCTCGCTCGTCGCCGGCACCGGCACGGTCGGGAAGTTCGCGGTGTGCCTGTCGGTCGTGGTCGGCGGCGACCGGATGGAGGGCGAGCTGTCCTACCGGGGCGACCGCCTCTCGGCCGTGGCCGCGGCCGAGCTCGCCGCGCTGTACGTCCGGACGTTCGAGGCGCTGGTCGGCGCCGGTGACCTCGACCTGGGCCTGCTCGCGGCCGGAAGCCGGGACGTCCCCGAGCCGGCGAGGAAGGCCGGCGGCCCGGTCATCGACACCGACACCGAGCGGACGGTGGCCGGGATCTGGTCCCGCGTGCTCAAGGTCGACTCGGTCGGCCGGGACGACAACTTCTTCGACGTGGGCGGCAACTCCATGCGCCTGGTCACCCTGCACGCCGAGCTGTGCCGGGCGTTCGCGGTGGAGCTGCCGATCCAGCAGCTGTTCGAGAACTCGACGGTCGCGGCGATGGCCCGCTTCCTGACCGAGCCGGACCAGCCGCCGCCCGATCCCGCCGGTGCGCCCGGGCTGGGTGTGGACGAGCGGGCCGCCGCCCGGCGGGACAGCCTGCGGCGCCGGGCCCGGGGGCGATGAGCGTGCCGATGGACAACGCGGTCGCCGTCGTCGGGCTGGCCTGCCGCTACCCGGGGGCGGCCGACGCCGGCAGCCTCTGGGCGGCCCTGTGCGCGGGCACCGAGGGCATCAGCCACTGGACCCCGGAGGAGCTGGTCGCGGCCGGGGCGGACCCGGTCCTGGTCAAACGGCCCGACTTCGTCGCTGCCCGGGGGCTGGTCCCCGGCGCGCGCGGCTTCGACTGGTCGATGTTCGGCTACAGCCGGGCCGACGCGGCCGGCATCGACCCGCAGCAGCGGGTGTTCCTGGAGTGCGCCACGGCCGCGTGCGACGACGCCGGCCTCGACCCGGCCCGGTTCCCCGGCCTGGTCGGCGTGTACGGCGGCGTCGACTGGGTCGCCACGCACGCCGCGAACCCCGCGCTGACCCAGCTCATCGGCCAGGACAAGGACTTCCTGACCTCGCGGGTGGCGTACAAGCTGGGGCTGCGGGGGCCGGCGATCACCGTGCAGACGGCCTGCTCGACGTCGCTGACGGCGGTGCACATGGCCGTGCAGAGCCTGCTCGGCTACGAGTGCGACGCCGCGCTGGCCGGCGGGGCCTCGATCGGCGCGGCCGACGACCGCGGCTACATCTACCAGGAGGGCGGGATCCTCTCGCCGGACGGGCACTGCCGGCCGTTCGACCAGCAGGCCGCGGGCACCGTACCCAGCGAGGGCGTCGGCGTCGTCGTGCTCAAGCGGCTCGAGGACGCGCTGACCGACGGCGACCGGATCGCCGCGGTCATCGCCGGCTCGGCGGTCAACAACGACGGCGGGGACAAGGTCGGCTACAGCGCACCGGCGATCCCGGGGCAGCGCGACGTGATCCTGTTCGCGCAGAAGGCCGCCGGCATCGATCCGGCCGACCTCGGCCACGTCGAGGCGCACGGCACCGGGACGCGGATCGGCGACCCGGTCGAGGTGCGGGCGCTCACCGACGTGTTCCGGATGTCCACCGACGCGACCGGCTCGTGCTGGCTGGGCGCGGTGAAGAGCAACCTCGGCCACACCGGGGCGGCGTCCGGGGTCGCCGGCCTGATCAAGACCGTGCTGATGCTGGAGCACGGCGAGCTGGTGCCGACCCTGCACTACACCGCCCCCAACCCGCTGCTGGAGATCGAGTCCACCCCGTTCCGGGTCTGTACGAGCCACCAGCCCTGGCCGGACGACCGGCCCCGGCTCGCCGCGGTCAGCTCGTTCGGGGTGGGCGGCACCAACGCGCACGTCGTCGTGGCGGGCGCGCCGTCCCGGCGCCGTCCGACGCCCCGGACCGGGATCCGGCTGCTCGCCCTGTCCGCCGGCTCGCCCGGCAGCCTCGACCGGTACGGCACCGACCTCGCCGAGCACCTGGAGGCGGCGGACGTCGCGCTGCCGGCGGTGTCCCGGACGCTGGCCGGCCGCCGGCGCCTGGGCTCCCGCCGTACGGTCGTGGCCGCCGACCCGGCGGAGGCCGCCCGGCTGCTGCGGGCACCGGCCGACCCGGGCACCCCGCGCCCGCTGGACCGGGTCGCGTTCCTCTTCCCCGGGCAGGGCCTGCTGCGCGGGGCGGCCGGGTCGGCGGCGTACCGCCTGCTCGGCGGCTTCCGGGACTCCTTCGACGAGATCCGCGACGCGATCCGGCAGGAGTACGCGGTGGACCTCGGCCCGGTGGTGACCGAGGGCGGGGCGCCGGCGGAGTGGTTCACCGACACCGTGCACCAGCAGCTCGGCCTCTTCGCCCTCGGCTTCGCCCTCGGCCGGCAGCTCGGCGACTGGGGCGTCACCCCGCTGGCCATGCTCGGCAACAGCATCGGGGAGTACGCCGCGGCGACGCTCGCCGGGGTGTGGACCCCCGCCGAGGCGGCGGCCCTGGTCTGCGAGCGGGCCGGGGCCATGCGGGCCACCGAGCCGGGCCGGATGGCCGCCGTCGCGGCTCCGGCCGAGGAGGTCGCGGAGCGGATCGACCCGGACGTCGACGTGGAGATCGCCGTCGTCGGGCCGGAGCGGGTGGTCGTCTCCGGCGGTCCGGAGGCCGTGGTGGAGCTGCTGTCCGACGGCAGCCTGGACGGGCTGGAGACCCGGCTGCTGCCCAACCGGCGGGCCTTCCACTCGGCCAGGATGGAGCCGGCGGCGGACAGGCTGCTGGAGGTCGTGGGCGACGTGCCCAACCGGCCGGCCCAGCTGCCGCTGGTGTCGAACGTGACCGGGGACTGGGCCGACCCCGACGCCGTACGGGACCCCGAGTACTGGTCGGAGCAGGTCCGGCTGCCGGTCCAGCTCGACGACTCGCTCGGCACCGTCCTCGCCGCCGGCTGTGACACGTACCTGGAGCTGGGTCCGGGGACGTCGATGATCGGGAGCCTCCGGCGGCACCGGGACTGGGTCGCCGAGCACGCGACCGTGCCGCTGCTCGGGGGCGCCGACGAGGACCCCGAGCGCGGCCTGCTGCGGGCGCTCGGACAGCTCTGGGAACGCGGGCTGGACCTCGACCTCGACGGGCTGCAGGAGGCGCAGGCCCCGGTGCGCTGCACGCTGCCGGCCGCGCCCTTCGACTCCCGGGACCCCGAGCTCGCGCCGGTGGCCGAGCCGGTGCCGGACGACGACGGCCCGGCCGCCGACCCGCTGCGGGCGGTGCTGGCCCGGCTCTGGTGCGAGGCGCTCGGGGTGGCCTCGGCCCGGGACGAGGACGACTTCTTCGCGCTGGGCGGCGAGTCGCTGATGGCGGTGCACCTGGTCGCCCGGGTCCGCGAGCACGCGGCGACGGTCTCGGTCGCGGACTTCACCCGCGACGCCACGTTCGGCCACCTGCTGGAGATGGCGGCGTCGGCGGCCTCCGGCCCGGTGCCCGGGGTCGAGGTCCTGAGCCCCGGCGACGGCCGGGGGACGCCGCTGTTCCTCGCCGCGGATGCGCTGGGCACGGCGATGACGTACCAGGTCCTGGCCGGGCTGCTGGGCGTCGACCGGCCCGTGTACGGCCTGCAGCCGGTGGCCACACCCGGGACGGCGCGGGCGGCCCGGATCGAGCAGATCGCGGCCCAGCACGTGGACGCCCTGGTCCGGGTCCAGCCGGCCGGTCCCTACACGGTCGGGGGCTGGTCGTTCGGGGCGGTGGTCGCGCACGAGATGGCCTGCGAGCTCACCCGCCGCGGCCATCGGGTCGAGGCGCTGATCTGCCTGGACGGCGGCATCACGCCCGGCCGGCGGCCGATCGGGCTGCACCCGACCCCGCTGCGCCGCAACATCCGGCTGCAGGTGGACGCCGCGCTCGGCCGCGGTCCGGTCGGCGAGCTGGTCGGCCAGGCCCCGGGCCTGCGCCGGCTGTTCATCGCCAACGTCGGCGCCGCGATGCGGTACCGGCCCGGTCCGATGCCGGGTCCGGCGTACGTCTTCCCGGCCGACGTCGACGAGCGCTGGGCCCAGCGGCTGCAGCGCGACCTCGCCGGGAGCTACGAGCGGGTGGAGGTGTGTCCCGTCGCGGGAGATCACTGGTCGATGCTGACCGAGCCACACGTACGGGGTCTGGCCGAGCAGGTCCGCCGGGTGCTGGCGGGCGGGTCGGGGGCCGGCCGTGGCTGACCCGACCCCGGCCGGCACCGTGCTGGTCTGCCTGCCCTTCGCCGGCTCCGGCGGGTCGTTCTTCCGGGGCTGGAAGCTGCGCGCGCCGGCCGGCCTGGAGGTCCTGCCGGTGCAGCTGGCCGGCCGGGAGGAGCGCTTCGACGAACCGCCGCCGGCCGACGTCGCCACGGCCGTCGCGGACGCGTACGGGCAGATCCGGGGAGGCGCCCGGATCGCGCTGTTCGGGCACAGCCTCGGCGCGGTGCTCGCGTACGAGCTGGCGCACCGGCTGACCGACGGCGGCGCCGAGGTCGTGGCCCTGTTCGCCAGCGGCTCCCCGGATCCCTGGCACGGGCGGACCCACCGGCTCACCGGCCTCGGCGACGACGACTTCATGACCGGCGTGCAGACCATCACGGGGCACTCCCATCCCGCGCTCGCGGACCCGGAGATCCGCGAGCTGGTGCTGCCGCTGCTGCGCTCGGACATCCGCATGCACGAGGACTACCGGGCTGGCTCCGACCGGCCGCTCCTGCCCGTCCCGATCACGGCCGTCCGGGGCCGGGACGACGACCTGGTGAGCGCGGCGGACGCCGGCGGCTGGCGGCGGGCGACGTCGGCCGGGTTCGGGACGGCCGAGCTCGACGGCGGGCACATGTACCTGCTCGACGGGCCCGACCCGCTGCTGGCGCTGATCGCCGAACGGCTGGACCTGGTGGGGTCGCCGTGACGGGCCGGCCGGCGGCTCCGGCGACCGTGTCGCTGCTGCGGAACCGGGACTTCCAGGCGCTCTGGATCAGCCAGTTCCTCGGCACCGTGGGCAAGGAGGCGGCCGAGGTCGCGTACCCGCTGCTGATCCTGGCGATCACCGGGTCGGTGACCGACGCCGGGCTCATCGGGTCCGTGCAGCTGGTCACGGTCGGCCTGCTCTCGATCCCCGGCGGCACGTTGGCCGACCGGATGGACCGGCGGTTGTTGCTGCTGCTCTGCGACGGCATCCGGCTGGCGTTGTTCACCCTGCTCGGCCTCCTGGTCCTGGCCGGCGACGCGACCCTGCCGGTCATCTTCATCACCGCGATCGGCTCGTCCGCCTGCCTGGGGCTGGCCAGCCCGCCCGCGCTGGCCGCGATCAAGCAGCTGGTCCCGCTCTCGCAGGTGACCCAGGCGACCGCGCAGAACCAGATCAGGCCGTTCGCGGCGACCACCCTCGGGTCGCCGATCGGGGGCACGCTGTTCGGGATCGGCCGGGCGGTGCCGTTCCTGGCCACCGCCGCGACCTTCCTCCTCTCGGCGGTGTCGCTGCTGCTGATCCGGCGGCCGCTGCAGGCGCCGCAGACCGCCGCCGCGGGCACCGAGCGGCGCCGGACCAGCGAGGGCTTCACGTTCCTGCTCGGCCAGCCGATCCTGCTCTACTGGATGATCTGGGTCGTCGGCTCCAACATGGCCTTCAACCACACCGGCGCCTTCCTCGCGGTCATCGCCACCGCCCACCAGCGCGGTGCCTCCGACGCGCTGGTCGGCCTGACCCTCGCGGTCGCCGGCGCCGGCGGGCTGACCGGGGCGCTGATCGCCCGCCCGGTGCTGGCCCGGCTGCGGCCGTCGACGATCTTCATGATCGCGGCCTGGCTGGGCCCGGCCGCCGCGGTGGCGCTCGCCGTCGTCCCCGGGGTGCTGCCGCTGGGCGTGATCCTGGCCGTCGTCTTCGCCCGCGGCCCGATCTGCAACGCGCTGTTCTTCAGCTACGTCGCCACGCTGGTCCCGGACGAGCTGCAGGGCCGGGTGCTGGGCGCGGTGACCTTCCTGTCGTACCTGGCCCAGCCCGTCGGGATCATCGGCATCGGGGTCGTCTTCGACCACGCCGGCCCGACCTGGGTGTACGCCGCGATGGGCGCCGTCGCGACGCTGGCCGCGCTCCCGACCCGGACCCGGGTCATCCGCACGCTCCCCACGCCCGAGGAGGCGGCCGCCCGATTCGCGCCCGACACCCGACCCTCGACCGACCCCGCCGGATGAGCACGAGGTGAGCCGATGTCAGAACCCCTTCCCCCCGAGTTCGTGAGCGCCCCGCCCGCGAACCCGCACCCGGGCAACGACCGGGTCCGCGCCGACGGCCCGGTGCACCGCGTCGACTACCCGCCGGGCTCGGACGCGTACGTCGTCGTCGACTACGAGACGACGCTCAAGGCGTTCGGCGACCGGCGGCTGTCCAAACGGCTGGACAACGCGCCGGCCTGGTTCCGCGAGCAGACGATGGAGAACAGCCCGGTCATCGGGAACAACATGCTGCTCGCCGACGCGCCGGAGCACACCCGGCTGCGGAACCTGGTCAGCCGGGCGTTCCTGCCGCGCCGGATGGAGCCGCTGCGACCGCGGATCCAGGAGATCACCGACGACCTGATCGACGCGCTGCCGGACTCCGGCGAGGCCGACCTGATGGCCGGGTTCGCGTTCCCGCTGCCGCTGCGGGTCATCTGCGAGTTCCTCGCGGTGCCGCCGGAGGATCGGCCCCGCTTCCAGTCCTGGGGCGAGGTGCTGAGCCGGGACCCGAGCGAGACCGGGGAGTGGGCGGTCCGGCGGCGCGCCGCCAACGCGGAGGTCGAGCAGTACTTCGCGAAGGTCCTGGCCCACCGGCGCGAGCATCCGGGCGAGGACCTGATCAGCGAGCTCGTCCGGGCCGCGGACGAGGAGGGCACCTTCACCGAGACCGAGCTGGTCTCGACGCTGACCCTGCTGGTCATCGCCGGGCACAAGACCACGGCCAACCTGGTCGGCAACGGCAGCCAGGCGCTGCTGCGCAACCCCGACCAGCTGGCCCGGCTGCGGGCCGACCCCGAGCTGGTCGTACCGGCGATCGAGGAGTTCCTGCGTTTCGAGGGCCCGGTCGAGCGCGGGACGATGCGGGTGGCGGTCGAGGACATGCAGCTCGGTGGCGTCGACATCCCCAAGGCGAGCTTCGTGCACCTGTCGATGTGCGCGGCCGACCGCGACCCGGACGCGTTCCCCGACCCGCACCGGCTGGACATCGCCCGCACCCCGAACCGGCACCTGGGCTTCGGGCACGGCGCGCACTTCTGCCTCGGGGCGCCGCTGGCCCGCATCGAGGGGCAGATCGCGTTCACCACCCTGCTGCGGCGGCTGCCGGGGCTGGAGCTGGCCGTGCCGGCGGACGAGCTGCGCTGGGTGATCGACAGCTCCACCAGCCGGGGCCTGCAGGGCCTCCCGGTCCGGATCGACGGCCGGCTGCCGCGGTGAGCACGACGCGTGGTCGGATGGATCGTCGCATCGTCAATACGTCTCGGGAGTACGCATGGACACAGCTGCGGTAACCCTCGTCACCGGCGGATCGAGCGGGATCGGCGCCGCGGTCGCGCAGCGGCTGCTGGACCGGGACCACCGGGTGACCGTCACCGGACGCGACCCGGACAAGCTCCGCCGGTTCGCCGAGCGGGCCGGCCACCCGGACGCCCTGCTGACGATCGCCGGCGACGCCGCCGACCTGGACGCGGTCCGGTCCGCCGTCGAGTCGACGGTCAAGGAGTTCGGCCGGCTGGACGCCGTGGTCGCCTGCGCCGGGTACGCCACCCACGACGCCCTGGACGACGGCGACCCGGCCGGCTGGCGGGACATGGTCCTGACCAACGTGCTCGGGCCCGCCCTGCTGATCAACACCGCGCTGCCGGCGCTCAAGGCGACCCGCGGGCGGATCGTGCTGATCGGCAGCGTCGCCGGCTACGTCTACCTGGCCGGCAACATCTACGGCGCCACCAAGTTCGCCGTCGCCGCGATGGCCGAGAACACCCGGCTGATGGTGGCGCCGGACGGCGTCGGCGTGACCCTGGTCGCGCCCGGCCGGGTGGACACCAATTTCTGGGAGACGGCCGGCGGCGCGCCCGAGGGCGGCATCCTCACCGCCGACCAGGTCGCCGACTCGATCGTCTGGGCGCTCGACCAGCCGGCCGGGGTCGACGTCAACACCGTGGTCGTCCGGCCGACCGGCGCGGCGGTCTGACCGCGCCGCACCGCACACCCGATCGGAATGGAGGCGGGTCCGTGTCCGGAGAGCAGGCCGACGAGACCGAGCACCGGGTCGTCGTCAACGACGAGGAGCAGTACTCGGTCTGGCCGGCGGACCGGGCACTGCCCGCCGGCTGGCGCGACGAGGGCACCGCCGGCAGCCGGCGGGCCTGCCTCGACCACATCGACCGGGTGTGGACGGACATGGTGCCGGCGAGCCTGCGGGGACCGGCGCGGTGACCGCCCCGGGCGGCGTCGCCGGGCGGGCCCTCGACGTCGAGCGCGAATGGACCGGCGTCACCGACCTGATCGTTCGGCAGGCCGCGGCCACGCCGGACGCGGTCGCCGTGGTGGAGGACGGCGTCGAGGTGACGTTCCGGGACTTCGCCGCCCGCTCGGCCCGGCTGGCCCGGCACCTCCGTACGGCCGGGGTCGGCCCGGAGACGCTCGTCGCGGTGGCGCTGGACCGGTCGGCCGACCAGCTCGTCACCGCCCTGGCCATCCTGCAGGCGGGCGGGGCGTACGTGCCGCTGGACCCGTCGTACCCGGCCGAGCGGCTGTCGTTCATGCTCGCCGACACCGCCGCGCCGGTGCTGGTCAGCCGGAGCGACGCGGCCGCCGTGGCGGCGCCGGTCACCGTCCTGCTCGACCGGGACGCCGACCTGCTCGCCGGGTATCCGGACACGCCGCCGGAGCCGGTCGCCGGGCCGGACAACCTGGCGTACGTCATCTACACCTCCGGCTCCACCGGCCTGCCCAAGGGCGTGCTGGTGACGCACCGCGGGGTGCCGAACCTGGCGCTGGCGCAGGTGCGCCGCTTCGCGGTCGACCGCGGCGCGCGGGTGCTGCAGTTCGCCTCGCTCTCCTTCGACGCCTCGGTCTCGGAGCTCTTCACCACCTTCCTGGCGGGAGCCACGGTGGTGGTGGCGCCGCGGGAGGCGCTGGTCCCGGGGCCGGCGCTGCTGGACACGCTCCGGCGCGAGCGCGTCACCCACGTCACCCTTCCCCCCTCCGTGCTGGCCGTCCTCTCGCCCGACGACCTGCCGGACCTGCGCGGGCTGGTGTCGGCGGGCGAGGCGGTGAGCGCGGCGGTGGTGGAGCGCTGGGCGCCGGGGCGGCGTTTCGTCAACGGCTACGGGCCCACCGAGGTCACCGTGGGCGCGGCCGCCGCGGTGTGCGTGCCCGACGGCCGCCCGCCCGCCATCGGCCGGCCGTTCGACAACGTGCGCGTCTACGTGCTGGACGCGGGCGGCGACCCCGTCCCGGTGGGCATCCCCGGCGAGCTGCACGTGGGCGGCCCCGGCGTGGCGCGCGGCTACCACGGCCGCCCCGCGCTCACCGCCGAGCGCTTCGTCCCCGACCCCCTCTCGGGCGAGCCCGGGGCGCGCCTCTACCGCACCGGCGACCGGGTGCGCTGGCGGGCAAACGGCGAGCTGGAGTTCCTGGGGAGGACGGACGGGCAGGTGAAGCTGCGCGGCTTCCGCATCGAGCCGGGCGAGGTGGCGGCGGTGCTGGCCGCGCTTCCCGGCGTGCGCGACGCGCTGGCGCTGGTGCGCGAGCACGCGGGCGACCGCCGGCTGGTGGCTTGGGCCGTCGCGGAGCCCGGGATCGACCCGCCGTCCCCGGCGGCGCTGCGCGCGGAGCTGAAGCGGCGGCTCCCCGAGTACATGGTCCCTTCGGCGGTGGTAATGATGGACGACTTCCCGCGTACCCCCAACGGCAAGGTGGACCACGCCGCGCTCCCGCTCCCCGACACGGACGCGGGCGAGGCATTCGTGGCGCCGCGCGGCGAGCTGGAGGCGCGCATCGCCGGGGTCTGGCGCGAGGTGCTGGGCCGCGGCGCCGTGGGCGTCGACGACAACTTCTTCGAGCTCGGCGGCCACTCGCTGCTGCTGGTGCGCCTCCACGAGCGCCTGCGCGCCGCGCTGGAGATCGACGTCACCCTGGTGGACCTCTTCCAGTTCCCCACCGTCGCCGCGCTGTCCGCGCACATCGAGGAGCAGGGGAAGACGGCGCGGGGCGAGCCGGCGCGGGAGCCCGAGGGAGCCGGGCGGGACCGGGGGAGCGCCCGGCGACAGGCGATGGTCCGGAAGCGCTGAAAAGAAGTGCCAAGTGCCAAGTGCCAAGCGCAAAATCCTGAGTACGAGGTTGAGTCGTCCATATCATACCGAATCCAGCAATCCACTGTGTCATCCTGAGGCACGGTCGCACGGACCCTGTCGTGCCACCATCGTCCGCAGTGCCGAAGGATCTAACCTTGGACGCAGGAGACCTTTGCGGAAGCCGCACGTAGTCGCGGCTGCGCCTCATACGCGAGGCGGCATCGGTACCGCTACCGCGCCCGACCTCGTGGCAGCCGCGGCTAGATCCTTCGGGCCTGCAGCCAGTGGCGTTCGCACGAGTCAGTGAGACCGGCCCGAAGGATGACACCCTGGTTTTGCCGGATTTGGTATCAGCACGTGGGATTTGACCACACGAGAACGCCGCACCGGCGGACGATGACGATAGAGAGAGCGGAAGCATGAGCGTAGAGGTCGAAGACGAGACGGAAGCACAGGCGATGCCCGACGTGGCGGTGATCGGGATGTCGGGCCGCTTTCCCGGCGCGGACGGCGTGGAGGCGTTCTGGCGCAACCTGCGGGAAGGGGTGGAGTCGATCACCTTCTTCACCGGCGAGGAGCTCGCCGCGGCGGGCGTCCCCCGCGAGGAGCGGGAGCACCCGGACTACGTTCCGGCCTTCGGCGCGCTGGAAGG
>DASYKU010000141.1 GCA_035995165.1 Mycobacteriales bacterium | reverse complement strand
AACGGGATCAAGCTCTTCGCGCGGGGCGGGTTCAAGCTGGCCGACACCGTCGAGGACGAGATCGAGTCCCGGATCGGCGAGAGCTGGACCCGGCCGACCGGGGCCGCGGTCGGCCGGCTGCGGGACCTCCCCGATGCCGCCGAGCGGTACGGGGAGCATCTGCTCGCCACCCTCCCGCACAAGCTGGACGGGGTGCGGGTCGTCGTCGACTGCGCGCACGGCGCCGCGTCCGTCGTCGGCCCGGCCGTGCTGGCCCGGGCCGGCGCCGAGGTGATCGCGATCGCGGCCGGCCCGGACGGCGAGAACATCAACGACGGCGTCGGCTCCACCCACCTGGCCGGGCTGGTCCAGGCGGTGCGGGAGTCCGGCGCGGACGTCGGGGTGGCGCTCGACGGGGACGCCGACCGCTGCCTGGCGGTCTGCGCGGACGGCTCGGTCGTCGACGGTGACGCGATCCTCGCGATCTGCGCGCTGGCGCTGCGGGAGCAGGGCGGGCTGCGGTCCGACACGCTCGTGGTGACCGTGATGAGCAACCTCGGGTTGCACCACGCGATGCGCGACGCCGGCATCCGGCTGCTCACCACCCCGGTCGGCGACCGGTACGTGCTGGAGGCGCTGCGCGAGCACGACCTGTCCCTCGGTGGCGAGCAGAGCGGGCACGTGGTCTTCGCCGACCGCGCCACCACCGGCGACGGGCTGCTCACCGCACTGCAGCTGCTCGGCCGGGTGGCCGGCGCCGGGGTCCCGCTGGCCGAGCTGGCCGCGGTCGTGCAGCGGCTGCCGCAGGTGCTGATCAACGTGCCGGTCGCGGACCGGGCCCGGGTGGCGACGGCGCCGGCCGTGGTCGCCGCCGTGGAGGCCGCCGCGGCCGAGCTCGGCGACGACGGCCGGGTGCTGCTGCGCCCGTCCGGCACCGAGCAGATCGTGCGGGTCATGGTCGAGGCGCCGACGCAGGACAGCGCCGACGCGATCGCCCACCGCGTCGCCACCGCGGTCGCCGCCAGCTGAGCCGCCGGGCCGGACGAGCGAGAGCCCGCCCGCCGGTGTGCCGGTGGTCCTCGTACAGCACGCCCTGGGTGAGGTTCGCGACCAGCACCGCCAGCGCCTCGTCCGGTGCGGTCATGCGGTGGGCCGGTAGCGGTAGCCGATCCCGCTTACCGACTGGATCGGCGAGGACTCCGGGTCGGCCCAGCCGAGCCGGCGGCGCAGCCGCAGCACCGCGAACTTCACCCGCTCCGGCCCGATCCCGGTCGGGTCGCCCCAGACCCGGTCCAGCAGCTGGGCCGGGGTGAGCACCTGGCCGCTGTTGCGGGCGAGCACCGCAAGCAGCCGGAACTCCGTCGGCGACAGCCGTACGTCGGCGCCGTCGACCAGCACCGTGCGGGCGTTCGGGTCGAGCCGCATGAGGTCGTCGTCGTACACGTCCGGGGGCGGGGCGGCGGACGCGCTGCGGCGCAGCAGCGCGTGCACCCGGGCCACCAGCTCCGCGTTCCCGTACGGCCTGGTGAGGTAGTCGTCGGCGCCGGCCCGCAGCCCGCGCACCTTCTCCGCCTCGGCCCCGTGCGCGGTCGGCAGCAGCACCGGCAGGTCGGACAGGTCGCGGACGCGGTCGAGCACCTGCCAGCCGTCCAGCCCGGGCAACAGGTGCACTCCCGTATCCTGCTGCGCATGTGCGGGATCGTGGGCTACGTCGGGTCGAAGCAGGCGGTGGACGTCGTGCTGGCGGGCCTGCGCCGGCTGGAGTATCGCGGCTACGACTCCTCGGGCATCGCGGTGCTCGACGGCGAGCTGGTGGTCGAGAAGCGGGCCGGCCGGATCGAGAACCTGGACAAGGCGATCGCGTCGGACCACCCGACCGGCATCGTGGGGACGACCGGCATCGGGCACACCCGCTGGGCCACCCACGGCGCGCCGACCGATCGCAACGCGCATCCGCACCTGGACTCGGCCGGCCGGGTCGCGGTGATCCACAACGGGATCATCGAGAACTTCGCGCCGCTGCGGGCGGAGCTGGAGGCCGCCGGCGTCGAGCTGCGCAGCGAGACCGACACCGAGATCGTCGCCCACCTGCTCGCCGCCGCGCTCCCGGCCGCCGGTGACGACCTGGCCGAGGCGCTACGGCAGGTGTGCCGCCGGCTGGACGGCGCGTTCACGCTCGTCGTCGCGCACCAGGATCACCCGGACCGGCTGGTCGCCGCCCGCCGCAACTCGCCGCTGGTGCTCGGCGTCGGCCCGGGCGAGACGTTCCTGGCCAGCGACGTGGCCGCGTTCGTCGAGCACACCCGGGACGCGGTCGAGCTGGGCCAGGACCAGATCGTCGAGATCACCCGGGACGGGTACGAGGTGACCGACTTCGCCGGCAACGCCGTCGAGGTGTCGCCGTTCCGGGTCGACTGGGACCTGGCCGCCGCCGAGAAGGGCGGCTTCGACTACTTCATGCTCAAGGAGATCCAGGAGCAGCCGGCGGCGGTCGCGGACACACTGCTGGGCCGGTTCGTGGACGGCCGGATCGTGCTCGACGAGCAGCGGCTGGACGCCCAGGAACTGCGGGACGTGGACAAGGTGTTCGTGGTCGCCTGCGGCACCGCGTACCACTCCGGACTGATCGCGAAGTACGCGATCGAGCACTGGACGCGGGTGCCGGTCGAGGTGGAGATGGCCTCGGAGTTCCGCTACCGCGACCCGGTGCTGGACCGGGACACGCTGGTCGTCGCGATCTCGCAGAGCGGCGAGACGATGGACACCCTGGAGGCGATCCGGCACGCGCGGGAGCAGAAGGCGCGGGTGCTCGCGGTCTGCAACACCAACGGCGCGCAGATCCCGCGGGAGTCCGACGCGGTGCTCTACACCCGGGCCGGACCCGAGATCGGGGTCGCGTCGACCAAGACGTTCCTGGCCCAGGTGGCCGCGACCCAGCTGGTCGGGCTCGCGCTGGCCGGCGCCAAGGGCACCAAGTACGGCGACGAGGTGGCCCGCGAGTTCGCCGCGCTGGAGGCGATGCCGGAGCTGATCCGGCAGACCCTCGACGTGGTCGAGCCGGTGCGGGAGCTGGCCCGGGACATCGCCGGGTCCAAAGCCGTGCTGTTCCTTGGCCGGCACGTGGGTTACCCGGTCGCGCTGGAGGGTGCGCTCAAGCTCAAGGAGCTGGCGTACATGCATGCGGAGGGGTTCCCGGCCGGCGAGCTCAAGCACGGGCCGATCGCGCTGATCGAGGACGGGCTGCCGGTGGTCGTGGTGATGCCGTCGCCGCGCGGGCGCCCGGTGCTGCACTCCAAGCTGCTGTCCAACATCCAGGAGATCCGGGCCCGGGGCGCGCGCACGATCGTCATCGCCGAGGAGGGCGACACCGCGGTCCGGCCGTACGCGCACCATCTCATCGAGGTGCCGCAGACCCCGACGCTGCTGTCCCCGCTCGTCACGACCGTCCCGCTGCAGGTGCTGGCGGCCGAGATCGCCCAGGCCCGCGGGTACGACGTGGACAAGCCGCGCAACCTGGCCAAGTCCGTGACGGTCGAATAGGCCGTCGCGGGGCGGCCGGGCCCCGGTCAGAACCGAGATTCTCACTCTCGTGGTCATAGCGTCGCCGTGTGCACGGGGGGAACGGGGCACCGGTCGACCGGGCTGCCCGCGCGTACGTGGCGGGGCACCGGGGACTGGTCGGATCAGCGGTCTGGCGGCATCTGGCCGCCTCGGGCTTCAGCGACCTCGTCGGCCGCGGCTCGGACGAACTCGACCCCCGTGACCGGGACGCCACCTTCGCGTTCGTCGCGCAGCAGCGGCCGCCGCGGGCCCTGCGGGACGGGCGGCGGCGGGACGACGGCGTTCGCGACTACTGGTGGTGCGAGGCACGCTCGGCCGGCCGACTCTGCTCCTCCGCAGCGCCTGCTGGCTCGCGGTCCGCGGGGTACAGGCGCAGCGGGAACTGGTGGACGCTCGCGGTGACGTCGCGACCGTCCGTACCAAGCTGCCCGCAGGACACGTCGGCGCGAGGACCGCGCTGGGTCCGTGCAGGGTCACGCCCGACGGGCTCGCGCCATCCCCGACGACCCCGTGTGGCGGCTGGCCGCTGCTGAGTCCGGTGGCCGGCGCGGTGACCGGCCTGCGAACGGAACTGTCGGACACGGCACGGTCGCTGGACGGCGTGACCCGGGCCCTCCGCCTGCCTCGGACGTCGAGCTCCAGCCAGGTGGCCCGGAACCGTTCGGCGGCCAGCTCTCGGTCCACAGTGGACAATGAGACTTCTTCGTCGCGCACCGGCCGCTGGGGTGGCGGGGAGTTCCTGGTCGTGCTGCCCGGGGCCGACTCCGCCGCGGTGCTCACAGTCGCGGAGAGGATCCGCGGCGCCATCGCCGCGAGCCCGGTCGTCGTGGACGGGACGCCGATCCGATCACGGTCAGCGGCGGCTGCGCGGCCGGGCCGTCCGACAGTTCCGAGCTCCAGGTGTCGCGCGCCGACGCCGCCCTGTACGAGGCCAAGGTGTCGGGTCGGAACCGGATTCTCCCGGCCGGGCCCGGCTAGAACTTCTCGATCGTCCAGCTGCCGGGGCTGAGCCGTTCGGTCACCGCGATCACCATGTCGGCCAGGTCGGAGGCGCGGGGCGGGGCCAGCAGCCAGCTGGACTCGCCGCGCTCGTCGTCGACCGTCCGGCTGGCCACGCCACCGACCGCGACCAGCACCGCGTCGACACCGGCGTGCAGCTGCTCGACCAGCTCCTTGACCGCGGGGTCGTCGTCCCGACCGTGCCCGACCGTGACGACCCGGTAGGCATAGGGGTCGTCGGGTGGCCGGTCCTGCGACCAGGACTCCCGCTCGACTGGCATCGTCTCAGCGCGGAGCCAGCGCGTCGATCGCGGCGCGCAGCCGGGTCAGGCCGGCGGCCAGCTCGTCCGCGGCGGGGTCGTCGGTGACCGCGGGCGTGAGCGCGGCGAAGCAGCTCTCCACGGTGGCCAGCCGGTCCGAGAGCTCGGCGGCCAGGTCGGCCCGGTCGTCCGCGCCGGCCCCCTCGGCCAGCGCGGCCTCCTTCAGCCGGCCCCGCAGCAGCGTCGCCTGCTCCTGGAGCTGGCGGCGCTTGTGGTACAGGTCGACGAACACGGCCACCTTGGCCCGCAGCACCCAGGGGTCGAACGGCTTGGACACGTAGTCGACCGCCCCGGCCGAATAGCCCCGGAACGCGTGCTCGGCGTCCGGGTGCACCGCGGTGAGGAAGATGATCGGGACGTCCCGGGTCCGTTCCCGGCGCTTGATGTGCGCCGCGGTCTCCAGGCCGTCCATCCCGGGCATCGCAACGTCCAGCAGGATCACCGCGAAGTCGCCCGTGAGCAGGGCCTTCAGGGCCTCGTCCCCGGAGCTGGCCCGGACCAGCTCGTGGTCGAAGACGCTGAGGATCGCCTCCAGAGCCAGCAGGTTCTCCGGACGGTCGTCGACCATCAGGATGCGCGCCATCAGGACAACCTACTGGGAGAACGGCCCACGGGACCATGCGCCGTACGGGCGCCGGGGCGCGCCCGGCACCGGTCCGGCTACCCGAGGTGGTCGCGCAGCAGGCCGAGCAGGTGATCGGTGTCCACCGGCTTGGTCACGTAGTCCGAGGCCCCGGCCTCGAGGCTGCGCTCCCGGTCGCCGTTCATCGCCTTGGCGGTGACCGCGATGATCGGCAGGTCGGCGTGCTCGGGGCGGGACCGGATCGCGGTCATCGCCTCGTTGCCGTCCATGCCCGGCATCATCACGTCCATCAGCACCGCATCGATCTGCGGCGGCCCGCCCAGCGCCTCCAGCGCGGAGTCGCCGTTGTCGGCGTAGCAGACCTCCAGGCCGCTCAGCTCCAGCGCGCTGGCCAGGGCGAAGACGTTGCGGACGTCGTCGTCGACGATGAGCACCCGCTTGCCCAGCAGGGCCTCGTCGTCGTGGGCGACCGGCCGCGGCTCCGGCGGCGGCACCGTCGGCGTCGGCCGGAACGCCGAGGCGTCCCGCGGGGCCATCGGGCCGCTGCGGCGCAGCGGCAGGTGCAGGGTGAACGTGGAGCCCTTGCCCACGGTGGAGTCGGCGTCGATCTCGCCGCCGAGCAGGTGCGCGATCTCCCGGCTGATCGACAGGCCCAGCCCGGTACCCCCGTACCGGCGGGAGGTGGTGCCGTCGGCCTGCTGGAACGCCTCGAAGATGATCTTCAGCTTGTCGGCCGGGATGCCGATCCCGGTGTCCACGACCTGGAACGCGACCACGCCCGGGGCCCGGCGCAGGCTCGGGTTCTGGAACCGGTTGCGGTCGACCGGCCGGACCACCAGCCGGACCTCGCCGGACTCGGTGAACTTCACCGCGTTCGAGAGCAGGTTGCGCAGGATCTGCTGCAGCCGGCGCTCGTCGGTGTGCAGGTTCTCGGGCAGGTCGGCGGCGACCGAGACGGTGAAGCCGAGACCCCGGTCCGCGGTCAGCGGCCGGCACATGCTCTCCACGTAGTCGACCAGGCTGGTGACGGCGACGTCGGTGGGGGAGGAGTCCATCTTGCCCGCCTCGACCTTGGACAGGTCGAGGATGTCGTCGATGAGCTGGAGCAGGTCGCTGCCGGCGCCGTGGATCACCGAGGCGTACTTGACCTGCTCCGCGGTGAGGTTCCCGGACACGTTGTCGGCCAGCAGCCGGGCCAGGATCAGCAGGCTGTTCAGCGGCGTCCGCAGCTCGTGCGACATGTTGGCCAGGAACTCGGTCTTGTAGCGGGAGGACAGCGCGAGCTGCTCGGCCCGGTCGGCCAGCGCCCGGCCGGCCTCCTCGATCTCGGTGTTCTTCAGCTCCAGCTCGGTGTTGGTGCCGCGCAGCTGCTCCTGCTGGCCCTGCAGCTGCTCCGAGCGCTCCTGCAGCTCCTCGGTCAGCCGGCGGGACTGGGTCAGCAGCTCCTCGGTCCGGGAGTTGGCGATGATCGTGTTGACCGTGACCCCGATCGTCTCGGTGATCTGGTCCAGGAAGGCCAGGTGCACGGCCGAGAACGGGGTGAACGTGGCCAGCTCGATGACCGCGAGCACGCGGCCCTCGAACAGCACCGGCAGCACGACCAGCTCGGCCGGCGGGGCGCTGCCCAGCGCCGAGGAGATCCGGACGTACCCGGCCGGGACGTTCGTGAGGTGGATCCGGATGCCTTCCTCGGCGGCCTGGCCGACCAGGGTCTCGCCGAAGGCGAAGCTCTCGGTGCCGCCGGGACCGCCGGGGTAGCCGTAGCTGGCGATCATCCGCAGCCGGGCCCGGCCGTCCGGGAACGCCTCCGCGGCCGCGGTGATCTCCGCCGCCTCGGCCAGGTAGAACGCGCCGCACTGGGCCGTGACCACCGGGGTCAGCTCGCTCATGATCAGCCGGGCGACCGCGTTCATGTCCCGCTGGCCCTGCATGAGCCCGGAGATGCGGGCCAGGTTGGTCTTGAGCCAGTCCTGCTCCTGGTTGGCCCGGGTGGTCTCGCGCAGGGTCGCGATCATCTGGTTGATCGTGTCCTTCAGGCCCGCGACCTCGCCGGCGGCGTCCACGGTGATCTTGCGGGTCAGGTCGCCCCGGGTCACGCCGGTGGACACGTCCGCGATCGCGCGCAGCTGGATGGTCAGCGTGGAGGCGAGCTGGTTCACCGACTCGGTCAGCCGCTTCCAGGTCCCGGACACGCCCTCGACCTCGGCCTGGACGCCGAGCTTGCCGTCCGTACCGACCTCGCGGGCGACGCGGGTGACCTCGTCCGCGAACGCCGACAGCTGGTCGACCATGATGTTGATCGTCGTCTTGAGCTCGAGGATCTCGCCCCGGGCGTCGACGTCGATCTTGCGGCGCAGGTCGCCCCGGGCGACGGCGGTGGTCACCTCGGCGATGTTGCGGACCTGGCCGGTCAGGTTGTTCGCCATCGAGTTGACGTTGTCGGTGAGGTCCTTCCAGGTGCCGGCCACGCCGGGCACCCGGGCCTGGCCGCCGAGGATGCCCTCCGTACCGACCTCGCGAGCGACGCGGGTGACCTCGTCGGCGAACGCGCGCAGCGTGTCCACCATCGTGTTGATCGTCTGGGCCAGCGCGGCGGTCTCGCCCTCGGCCTCGATCATGATCTTCTGCGACAGGTCGCCGCGGCCGACCGCGGTGGCGACGGCGGCGATCGAGCGCACCTGCGAGGTCAGGTTGCCGGCCATCGAGTTGACGTTGTCGGTGAGGTCCTTCCAGGTGCCGGACGCACCGCGGACCCGGGCCTGGCCGCCGAGCTTGCCCTCCGTACCGACCTCGCGGGCGACGCGGGTGACCTCGTCGGCGAACGCCGAGAGCAGGTCGACCATGATGTTGATCGTCGTCTTGAGCTCGAGGATCTCGCCCCGGGCGTCGACGTCGATCTTCTTGCCCAGGTCGCCGCGGGCGACCGCGGTGGTCACCTCGGCGATGTTGCGGACCTGGGCGGTCAGCGTGCCGGCCATGAAGTTCACCGAGTCGGTGAGGTCCTTCCAGGTGCCGGACGCGCCCGGCACCTCGGCCTGGCCGCCGGGCCGGCCCTCCGAGCCCACCTCGCGGGCGACCCGGGTGACCTCGTCGGCGAACCCGGACAGCTGGTCGACCATCGTGTTCACGGTGGTCTTGAGCTCCAGCAGCTCGCCGGCCACGTCGACGGTGATCTTGCGGGACAGGTCGCCGCGGGCGACGGCGGTGGTCACCTGGGCGATGTCGCGCAGCTGCGCGGTCAGGTTGCCGGCCATCGAGTTGACGTTGTCGGTCAGGTCCTTCCAGGTCCCCGCCACGCCGGGCACGGTCGCCTTGCCGCCCAGGGTGCCCTCGCTGCCGACCTCGCGGGCCAGCCGCGTCACCTCGTCGGCGAAGTCGCGCAGCTGCCCGACCATCCGGTTGACCGTGACCTTGAGTTCGAGCATCTCGCCGGCCACGTCGACGGTGACCGTGCGGGACAGGTCGCCGTTGGCGACGGCGGTGGTGACCAGCGCGATGTCGCGGACCTGGTTGGTCAGCCGGCTGGCCATCGTGTTCACCGACTCGGTGAGGTCACGCCAGGTGCCGGAGACACCCCGGACCCGGGCCTGGCCGCCGAGCTTGCCGTCGGTGCCGACCTCGCGGGCGACCCGGGTGACCTCGTCCGCGAACGCGGAGAGCTGGTCGACCATCCCGTTCACGGTCCGGGCCATCCGCAGGAACTCGCCCCGCAGCCGCTGGTCGCCGCTGCGCAGGTCGATCGTCTGGGTCAGGTCGCCGGTCGCGACCGCGCCGAGCACGCGGCCGACCTCGACGGTCGGCCGGACCAGCTCGTCGAGCAGGTCGTTGGCGGCGGTGACGGCGCCGGCCCAGGCGCCCTCGCCGTGGCCCGGGCGCAGCCGCTCGTCCAGCCGGCCGTCGCGGCCGACGACCCGGCGGACCCGGTCCAGCTCGCCGGTCAGGTGCCGGTTGCGCTCGACCACCTCGTTGACCACGGTCGCGAGCCGGGCCATCGGCGAGTCGGGGTCGCCCGGCATCCGCAGCCGGACCCGGAAGTCGCCGTCCCGGACCGCGGTCAGGGCGGTCAGCAGCCGGTCGACCTCGGCCTCGTCCAGGCCCTTGGGCGACTCCGGCTCGGGCTTGCGACCGGACAGCCGGCGCGGCCGGCGGGCCTTCTCGGACGGTACGACTGCGGGCGCGGCCACCTCGACCTCCCTCGTTCGGAACCCCGCCAGTCTTCCACGCTCCGTGATCCCGCCCGACCGGCCGAGCGGGCGGCCCTTACCCGCCGTCCATCCCCGCGGCCTCCGGCCGGGCGGGTGCCCGGGCCTGCGGCGGGCCTCGGGCCTGCGGCGGGCCTCGGTCCGGCGGGACCAGGGGCGGGTGGGGTGAAGGAGGCGCGGATGGGGAGGATGGGGGCGTGAGAGGTGCGTGGCCGGTCGAGACGGTCCGGGCGGCGGAGCGGTCCGCGATGGCGGCGCTCCCGGACGGGGCGCTCATGCAGCGCGCCGCCGCGGGGGTCGCGGCGCACTGCCTGCGGCTGCTGCGGCCCTCGGTGTACGGGACCCCGGTCGTCGTGCTGGCCGGCGCGGGCGACAACGGCGGCGACGCGCTCTACGCCGGCGCCCGGCTGGCCCGCCGCGGCGCCGCCGTGACCGCGGTCCTCCTCGCACCCGACCGCGCCCACGCCGGCGGGCTCGCGGCGTTACGGGCCGCGGGCGGCCGGGTCATCGGGGCCGGGGCCGACCGGGCCGATGGCGCCGACGGGGCCAGGGCAGCCGCGGCCGACCGCCCCGCCGGGGGCGGGGGCGTCGACGCGTTGGCTGTGGTTGCGGGCGCGACGTTGGTGCTGGACGGGATCGTCGGCATCGGCGGGCACGGCGGCCTGCGCCCGGCCGCGGCCGAGCTGGCGCGCGCGATCACCGGCACCGTGGTCGCGGTCGACCTGCCCAGCGGCGTCGACCCGGACACCGGCGCGGTCGACGGCGAGGCGATCCGGGCCGACGTCACGGTGACCTTCGGCGGCCTGAAGACCGGCCTGCTGGTCGGCGCCGGCGCCGAGCAGGCCGGGACCGTACGGCTGGTGGACATCGGCCTCGAGCTGCCCGAGCCGGACCTGCGGGTGCTGGAGCCGGCCGACGTGGCCGCGCTGGTCCCGAGGCCCGGGCCGCGGGACGACAAGTACACCCGGGGCGTGGTCGGCGTCGCCGCCGGCTCCTCCGCGTACCCGGGGGCGGGCGTGCTCTGCACCGGCTCGGCCGTGCACGGCGGCGCCGGCATGGTCCGGTACGCGGGGACCGCGGCCGACCACGTCCGGTCCCGCTGGCCGGAGGCGGTGGTCACCGAGGGCAGGCCGAGCGAGGCCGGCCGGGTCCAGGCCTGGGTGGTCGGGCCGGGCATCGGGACCGACGACGCGGCCGCCGACCTGCTGCGGGACGTGCTGAGCCAGGACGTGCCGGTGCTGGTCGACGCGGACGGGCTGACGCTGCTGGCCAAGGAGAAGGACCTGGTCCGGCGGCGGTCGGCGCCGACCGTGCTGACCCCGCACGACCGCGAGTTCGAGCGGATCGCCGGGCCGGTGGGCGCCGACCGGGTCGGGGCGGCCCGCCGCGCCGCCGCCGACCTGGGCGTGACCATGCTGCTCAAGGGCAACGCCACGGTCGTCGCCGACCCGGACGGGCGGGCCTGGGTGAACCCGACCGGCACCCCCTGGCTGGCCACCGCGGGCAGCGGCGACGTGCTCTCGGGCCTCGGCGGCGCGCTGCTGGCGGGCGGGCTGGCCCCCGGGACGGCCGCCGCGCTGGCCGCCTACCTGCACGGACGGGCCGGTGCGATCGCCGCGCACGGCGCCGGCACCACCGCCGTCGGCGTCCTCGACGCGGTCCCGGACGCGCTGCGCGAGGCGAGCGGGACCTGAGAAGCCCGGCCGGGCGCCGGTTCGTACGGTCGATTCCGACGGACCGGGAGGGGAACCGCGATGTGGCTGCCTGCGCCCAGCGGCCGGAGGGACCCACGCCATGACCACCACCACCACGCCCGCCATCACCCGGTACGTCGAGGCGCTGCCGCCGCCGATGCGGGACGTCGCCGCGCAGCTGGCCGCGCTCGTCGCGGCCGAGCTGCCCGGGGCCGAGGGCGTGGTCTGGTACGGCCACCCGGTCTGGACGCTCGCTAGCGCGCCGGCCGTGCTGGTCAAGGCGTACGGCAGGCACGTCACGCTCGGCTGCTGGCGCGGTCAGGGGATCGACAGCGCCGGCGGGCTGACCCCGAGCGGCCGGGTTTAGGTGAGGGCCGCGTACGCCCCGGTCCAGAAGTCGGCCGCGACGGTCGGTCCCGCCGGGTCGGCCCACTGGACCTGGGTGAGCAGCACCCCGACGAGGTCCTCGCCGGGGTCGCAGGACCAGGACGTACCGAGACCGCCGTCCCAGCCGAAGCGGCCGGGGTTGGAGTCGGGACCGCGCCGTTGGGTGGCGATGCCGAGGCCGAAGCCCCAGCTCGTGCCCTCGAACGGCACCCAGGCCACGACCTCGCGCTGGGCCGGCGTGAGCTGGTCGGTGGTCATCGCCGCGATCGAGGCCCGGGACAGCACGCCGTCGCCGCCGGACAGCAGCATCCGCCCGAATGCGCGCATGTCGTCCGCGGTCGACACCAGCCCGCCGGCGCCGGACTCGAACGCCGGCTGCGTGCTCCAGGCCCCGTCCACCGGGTCGTAGACGGACAACGTCCTGGTCTCGAGATCGGGCGTGTACGCCGTGGCGAACCGGTCCAGCTTCTCCTTCGGGACGAAGAACCCGGTGTCCGGCATCCCGACCGGCCCGAACACCCGCTCGGCCAGGTAGTCGCCCAGCGACATCCCGGCGGCCCGGGCGACCAGCACGCCGAGCACGTCCGCGGACAGGTTGTACGCCCACCGCTCGCCCGGCTGCCACATCAGCGGGAGCTCGCCCAGCCGCCGCATCCACTCGTCCGGGGCCGGCGTCCGGGCCGGGTCCGGTGCGCCGATCCCGAGCTCGCGCTCGTTGGCCGCGGCCAGGATCGGGTAGTCGGCCGGGTCGACGCCCAGCATGCCGAAGCCCATCGTGAACGTGAGCAGGTCGCGCAGCGTGAGTGGCCGCTCGGCCGGGACGGTCTCGTCGAGCGGGCCGTCCAGGGCCTTCAGCACCTGGCGGTCGGCCAGCTCGGGCAGCAGATCGTCGACCGGCCGGTCCAGCCGCAGCACGCACTCCTCGACCAGCGTCAGCGCCGCGACCGCGACGATCGGCTTGGTCATCGAGGCGATCCGGACGATCGTGTCCCGGGCGACCGGCGGGCCGTCGATCCCGGTCTCGCCGGCCAGCACGACCGCGGTGTCGCCGCCCCGGTCGACCAGCGCCACCAGGCCGGGGATCTCCCCGCTGTCCACGTGCCGGGCCAGCACCCGGTGCAGCCGTTCGATGCCTGTCGCGGTGAACGCGCTCATCCCACTCCTGTCGCTCGATGGCAGGCCACGACTTTAGCCCGGTTGCCGCCCTCGCGGCACCCGCCTGGGCGCCGCCGGCCGGCTGACATCGCAGCGTGGGGGCCACCCCGGACGCCGCCGGGCGGCGTTGACCGGCGGCGCGTGCGGGACCGGCTATCCGGCGGCGCTGAGGAAGCCGGGATGGTCTCGACCAGCTCGGCCATCGGTCCGCGTTCGCTCGCGCCGAACCGCTCGACCGCCCGCTTCAGCTCGGTCGTGGCGGCCGCAGCCGCCATCATCTCGCTCTTCTCGGCCCGGGTGGCCGGGGTGAGCGGCTCGCCCCGGCGGCGGGGGCGGCGATCCGGGCGGCGTCGGCGAGCGCGGACAGTCGCCGGGTGGGACGGCGACGACGAACGGCGGCGGGCGGGCGGCGCGGTGGGGACGGCCGCGGACTGGATCTCGTACGTGGCCGGGACGTCGGAGCCCGGCGCCGGCAGCATCCGCCGCGGGGTGCACCGGCTGCGGCACCCGGCGGGGCAGCGCAATGCGACCCGGTCGGCCTTGAGCCGCTCTTCATCGTTGCTTCACCACGTCGACACAGTCTCGGGGCTACCTTTCGGTAGCGCACGGTCATACGTAGTTCGGGGTCTGGCGCCCGGCACCGCCTCCAGGCCTGGGCGGACCGGGGCCGGTCGGGGGCGTACACGCTCTGCGAGGATGGGCGGCATGGTGCGGTCGGAGGCGGTCGTCGACCTCGACGCGATCCGGGACAACGTGGCCCTGCTGCGGTCCCGCACCCCGGCCCAGATGATGGCCGTGGTCAAGGCCGACGGGTACGGGCACGGCCTGGTCCCGGCCGCGCGGGCCGCGCTGACCGGGGGAGCGGACTGGCTCGGGGTCGCGTTCCTGGAGGAGGCGCTGGCGCTGCGCCGGGACGGGATCACCGCGCCGATGCTGTCCTGGCTGGCCACGCCGGGTGAGGACCTGGCCGCCGGGGTCGCCGCCGACGTGGACCTGTCCGCGAGCGCGCCCTGGGCGGTGGCCGAGCTGGCCGCGGCGGCCCGGGACGCCGGCCGGCCGGCCCGGGTGCACCTGAAGATCGACACCGGGCTGTCCCGGGGCGGCGCGCCCGCCGCGGACTGGGCCGACCTGGTCACCGCCGCGGCCAAGGCCGCCGCCGCGGGCGAGGTCGAGGTGATCGGCATCTGGAGCCACTTCGCGTACGCGGACGAGCCCGGGCACCCGACCATCGCCCACCAGATCGAGGTCTTCGGCGAGGCGGTGGCCGCGGCCAAGCGGCTCGGCGTCGACCCGCCGCTGCGGCACCTGGCCAACTCGGCCGCCACGCTGACCCTGCCGGCCGCGCACTTCGACCTGGTCCGCCCGGGCATCGCCGTCTACGGCCTGACCCCGGTCCCGCCCGAGGGCTACGGGCTGACCCCGGCGATGACGCTGCGCTCGTCGGTCGCGCTGGCCAAGCGGGTCCCGGCCGGCAGCGGCGTCTCGTACGGGCACGTCTACACGACCGAGGCCGAGACCGGTCTGGCCCTGGTCCCGCTCGGGTACGCCGACGGGGTGCCGCGCAACGCCACCTCGGTCGGGCCGCTGTTCCTGGCCGGGCAGCGCCGGACCGTCTCCGGCCGGGTCTGCATGGACCAGTTCGTCGTCGACGTCGGCGACGACGCGGTCGCGGCCGGGGACGAGGTGGTGCTGTTCGGCCCGGGCCGCGGCGGCGAGCCGACCGCGCAGGACTGGGCGGACGCGACCGGCACCATCTCCTACGAGATCGTGACCCGGGTCGGGGCCCGGGTGCCCCGCTCGTACCGGGGCCGGCTGCCGTGACGGGGCCGGGACCGGCCGGGCCGGGACCGAACGGGGTGGCCCGGTGAGCGCGGTCCGGCGGGCCGGGATCGTCGCCGGGGTGGCCGGTCTGGTCGCCGCCGGGGCCGCGGTCGGCCTGGCCACCGAGCGGTACGCGATCGGCCGGATCCGCAACGGCCCGGACCCCGAGGCGGACGAGCCGTTCGGCAAGCTGCGGGCCGACCGGATCCGGACCGTCACCACCGACGACGGGCTGCCGCTCGCGGTCGAGGAGGTCGGCCCCCGGGACGCGCCGCTGACCGTGGTCTTCGTGCACGGCTACTGCCTGGCCATGGGGTCCTGGTACTACCAGCGTCTCGGGCTGGCCGACATGACCCGGCCCCGGCTGCGGATGGTCTTCTACGACTGCCGCTCGCACGGCCGCTCGGGCCGGGCCCCGGCCGAGTCCGCGACCATCGACCAGCTCGGCGACGACCTGTTCCGGGTGCTGTCCGACCTGGTTCCGGCCGGTCCGGTGGTGCTGGTCGGGCACTCGATGGGCGGCATGACGGTGATGGCGCTGGCCGACCGGCACCCGGAGCTGTTCGGGCCGCGGGTGATCGGGGTCGCGCTGCTGTCGACCTCGACCGGCCGGCTGGCCGAGGTCAGCCTGGGCCTGCCCGCGCTCGCGACCAGGCTGCGGGCGCCGGTGCTGCCGCTGGCGCTGCGGGTGATGCGGTCGCGCTCCGGCCTGATCGAGCGGGGCCGCCGGATCGGCTCGGACATCGCCTGGCTGCTGACCCGGCGCTACTCCTTCGGCTCGTCCGACGTCTCCCCGGCCCTGGTCGAGTACGTCGGGAAGATGATCGCGGCCACCCCGGTCGAGGTGGTGGCCGAGTTCTTCCCGGCCCTGAACGCGCACGACAAGCTGTCCGCGCTGTCCCGGCTGCGGGACCTGGAGACGCTCATCGCGGTCGGCGACAAGGACCTGCTCACCCCGGTCGAGCACAGCCGCCGGATGGCCGACGCGCTGCCCACCGCCGAGCTGCTGATCCTGGAGGGTGCCGGGCACCTGGCGATGATGGAGCGGCCGGCGATCGTGAACCTGCGGCTGCGGGCGTTCCTGCACCGGGCGTACCGGGCCGCGGCCGGCGGGGTCACGCGGGGGGTCCGGTGAGCACCTCGCGGCCGGCCGGCCCGCGCTTCCGGCTGGACAAGGCCGCCCTGTCGGTGGCGGCGACCGCCCAGGAGTGCGCCACCTGGGACGCCCTGTCCTCGGCGGCCCAGGGTTGCGTGGCCTGCGAGGAGCTGGCCGCCACCCGGACCACGGTCGTGGTCGGCGACGCCCCGGCCGGGGCCCGGCTCGCGCTGGTCGGCGAGGCCCCCGGGGCCGAGGAGGACAAGGCCGGCCGCCCGTTCGTGGGCCGGGCCGGGCGGCTGCTGGACGAGCTGCTGGCCGAGGCGGGCCTGGCGCGGGACGCGGTCGCGGTGGTCAACGTGCTGCAGTGCCGGCCGCCCGGCAACCGCACCCCGACCACCACCGAGGCGACCCGGTGCCGGGGCTGGCTGGACCGCAAGCTGGAGCTGATCGCCCCCGAGCTGATCGTCACGCTGGGGCTCTCGGCCGCGGTCGCGTTCCTCGGCCGCGGCAAGTCGCTGGCCTCCGTCCGCGGCACCGTGCACGAGGTCGGCGGCCACCGGATCCTGCCGACCTACCACCCCTCGGCCGCCATCCGCTTCGGCCCCAACGGCGCCCCCCGCGCCCATTTGCGCACCGATTTAAGAACCGCTGCATCCCTTATTGCGTCGAATTCGCACACGACGCAAGGTTGACTACACTCCCGCCGTGCATCACCGCGCGGGGGAAGCGTCCGACCTGTCGGACCGTGCACCGTTCCGCCGATACCGGCTGCCCGGGGGCATCGCCTCGAGCCGATGGTCGCCGGACGGGCTGCTGCTGGCCGTCTACACCTGCGACGGCCGCCTGGAGGTCCGGTGGGGCGACTCGCTGGAACGATCCGGCCCGGCCATCGAGGGTCTGCCGGCCAACGACAGCGCGTACCTGGAGTGGTCACCGACCTCGCGGGAGTTCTTCGTCGGCGCCCGGATCGGGTACGTCGGCGTGTTCTCCGTCCGACCCGACAACCTCGTCTTCGAGCGGCAGCTGCGGGCGACGGTCAAGCACCTGTCCGACGTGGCCTGGTCGCCGGACGGGTCCGTGCTGGTCGCGCTCGTCGACGAGGACGAGCTGCATGTCTGGGATCCCGGCACCGGCGCCCTGCTGGCGACCGAGCGGATCCGGGAGCGCTTCGCCCGGCTGCTCTGGTGCGGGCCGGGCCGGCTGGTCGTGGCCGGCCGCGGCTACCCGTCGCTGAGCTCGGCCACCCCGTCGCTGACCTTCTACCGATGGACCGGGTACGAGCTGATCCCGGACTGCACGGTGACCGGCCCGCACGGGTCCGCGTTCGTCAACGGCCTCGCGCTGCTGGAGTCGGGCGAGGTCGTCTCGATCGGCGACGACGGGGCCGCGGCGATCTGGGAGGCGGCCACCGGGCGGCTGGTCCGCCGGCTGGAGGAGGCCAGCGCCCGCCGGCCGCTGGCCGTGGACGCCTCGGCCCTGGGCTCGCTGCTGGTCGTGCAGGACGAGGACGCCGACCACGTCTGGTCGATGGCGTCGATGTCGTACCTGGGCAGCCTGCCCGGCCGGACCCGGGCCGGGCGCCGGGTCGCGGCCGGGTTCCGGCCCGGCCGGGCGGAGTTCGCGGGCGTGGACGAGCTCGGCCTGGCGGTGTGGAACCTGGCCGGCCTGGCCCGGACCGTCGCGCCGGTGCGGGCCGTGCCGTACCGGCGCGGCAGTGCCCCGGCGGCCCGCCGGCGCGAGTACCGCAACGCCAAGGTCGTGCTGGTCGGCGACAGCGGGGTCGGGAAGTCCGGCCTGGCGCTGGTGCTGACCGGCCAGAACTACCGGCCGACCTCCTCCACGCACGGCCGGTACGTCTGGACGTACGAGCGGTCGGGAACGCCGGAGGAGACCCGCGAGATCCTGCTCTGGGACCTGGCCGGACAGCCCGGCTACCGGCTTTTCCACCGGCTCTCGCTGCGGGACGTCGCGGTCGGGCTGGTGCTGTTCGACGCGCACTCGGAGAGCGACCCGTTCGCGGGGGTTGCGTACTGGTCGGCGGCGCTGGACGAGGCGTCCCGGGGGGCGCCGCTGGTCAAGCTGCTCGTCGCGGCCCGGACCGACCGGGGCGGACCGAGCGTGAGCCGGGCGCGGATCGAGGAGGTGCTGACCCGGTACGGGTTCGCGGGTTTCCTGGAGACCAGCGCCGAGCTCGGCCGCGGCATCGAGGCGCTGCAGGACGAGATCCGGCGCCGGATCGACTGGAAGGCGCTGCCGGCGATCTCGGCCCCGGCGCTGTTCGCCGAGATCCAGGGGTTCGTCGCCCGGGAGAAGGAGGAGGGCCGGCTGCTCGTGGACGAGCAGACGCTGCGGAGCGAGTTCTCGGTGGTGTCCGGGCACGACGTCGTGGACACCACGCTGTTCCACAGCTGCCTGCTCCGGCAGGAGGCGGCCGGGCTGATCAGCCAGGTCCGGTTCGAGGGGCAGTGGCTGCTGCAGCCGGAGATGCTCGACAACTACGCGGCCTGGCTCGCCCACGCGGCCCGGGACGAGCCCGACGGGCTCGGCTTCCTGTCCGAGCGGGCCGCGGTCCGGGGCGAGTTCGAGCACACCCGGCTGCCCGGCGCGTACGAGCGGGTGATGCTGCTGGCGGCGGTCGAGGAGATCGTCGGCCAGGGCCTGGTGCTGCGGGTCGGCACCGACCGCGGCGAGATGCTGGTCTTCCCCTCCGAGGTCCGGGCCGACCTGCCCGACTACCCCGGCGGGTACGTCCGGGCGGTCGAGTTCACCTTCAGCGGGCCGGTCTCGGCGATCTACTCCACCGTCGTGGTCCGGCTGGCCAACTCGGTCACGTTCAGCCGGGACCGCTTCTACCGGCGGGCGGCGCTGTTCCGGGGACCGCGCGGCCAGCGCTGCGGGCTCGAGGTCTCCTACGCCCGGCCCGGTGACGACTCCAGCGGCCGGCTGGTCGTGTTCTTCGAGCCGGACGTCGAGACCGACATCCGGCTGCTCTTCCTCCGCTACGTCAACGAGCAGCTGACCCAGACCGCGCTGGCCGGCTCGGTGGTGGGGGAGCGGGTCTACCAATGCAGCCTCGGTCATCCGCCGGTGCCGCCGGAGTTCGTCGCGCTGCGCCGGGCCGACCGCTGCGAGACGGTGATCTGTTCCGGCTGCGGCGAGCACATGCCCCTGGACGACCTGGCCGAGCTGTCCTCGAAGGGGGACGACCGGATCCCCGACCTGGAACGCAACGCCTACGACCAGCAGCGCCGGCAGCAGCGGCTCACCGTGCTGCCGGCCCGGATGCTGGAGCAGCGCTACCACGTGTTCCTCTGCCACAACGGGGCGGACAAGCCGCACGTCCGCTGCCTGGCCCGCGAGCTCGCCGGCGAAGGCATCCTGGCCTGGCTGGACGAGGACGGCATGCTCGCCTCCGACCAGTTCGTGCCGACCTTGGAACGGCTGATGATGCAGGTGCCGGTCGCGGCGATCGTGGTCGGACCGCATGACCTCAGCCGCTGGCAGGCCCAGGAGTACTACGTGTTCCTGCAGCGCTTCCTCGACGCGCACGGCGACGGGCCGCTGCGGATCGTGCCGGTGCTGCTGCCGGGCGTGGCGGACCGGAACGTGCCGCCGTTCCTGCGGACGTTCGACTGGGTCGACTTCCGCAGCGGCCTGGACGACCGGACCGCGATGCGGGACCTGCTCGCCGCGCTTACTTGACGGACTTGAACTGGAGGCTGGCGAGGACGGACGTGCAGCCCTTGGTGATGTCGGCCTCCTTAGTCTTCCACTGGCAGTTGACCTGCAGCTCGTTGGTGCCGCGGAAGAGGAAGTAGACGTCGGACTCCAGCCCGGAGGACTTCTGGCTGGCGTGGTAGCTGAAGCTGCGGGCGCCGTCGACCGTGGTCTTGTCGGCCGCGGTCGTCTTGAACGTGAAGCCCTGCTGGGCCAGCTGCGCCAGCACCGTCTTCAGCTCGCCCTCGAGGGTGTCGTCGCTGATCGAGTCGGTGTCGGCCTTCAGCTCGTACACGCTGACGATGATGAGGTCGCGGTCACCGAGCGCGACGGCCGAGCGGTACTTCTCCTGGCCGATGCTGGCGTCCACGGTGACCGAGGACGAGACGTCCTGGAAGCCCGCCGGCATGACGAAGCAGTACGGCGAGCCGGCCGGCGAGATCTTCTGCCCCGAGCAGGCCAGCGACCGGCGGCCCTGGTCGTCGGAGGAGCTCGACGCGCTCGGGGCCGGGCTCGCCGAGGGGGACGCGCTCGCGCCGCTGGGCAACGCCGCCCCCGCGGCGAGCTGGCCGGTGCCGGTGACCGTGCTGGCGCAGCCCGCGAGGAGCCCGCAAAGACCGATCAGAGCAACGGCAAAGCGTCTGCGCATGGGGCCACCGTATCCGGGCGTCGAACGCACGGCGTACTCCTCTCCCGGGTTGGGTCACCCATGCGGACGCATCGGGCGTACCGCCCGTTCCACCCTGTGAGCGACTACGCTCGGTTCGTGTCCGAGGGCGGGATCGAGCTGACCCGGATGCGCTGGTGGCACGTCGAGCCGGTGCTCGGGCTGGAGCACGAGCTGTTCGGCGAGGAGACCTGGTCGGCGGCCGCGTTCTGGAACGAGCTGGCCGAGTCCGCGACCCGGCACTACGTCGTCGCGATCGACGCCGCGGCCTTGGTCGGGTACGCGGGCCTGGCCGTCTTCGGTGACGAGGCCCACGTGCTGACGATCGGCGTGACCGGGGCCGTGCAGGGTCGCGGGATCGGCACGCTGCTGCTGCGCGACCTGCTCGCGGCGGCCGGGGCGCGCACGGTGTTCCTCGACGTCCGGGTGGACAACGCCGTCGCGCGGCGGCTGTACGAGCGGCACGGGTTCGTCCCGGTCGGCCGGCGCCGCAAGTACTACCAACCCAGCGGCACCGACGCCCTGGTGATGGTGCGGGAGTTCGAGCCGGCAACCTGACCGCTGTCCCGAATGGTCCTTCCCGTTGACCGAGGAGGAGCATCCATGGCCGACCGCAAGGGGTTCGACGAGTTCGTCGCGACCCGGTCCCAATTGCTGCTGCGCACCGCCTACCTGCTCACCGGCGAGCACGCGCTGGCCGAGGACCTGCTGCAGACCGCGCTGGCCAAGTGCTGGTTCGCCTGGGGGCGGATCGACGGGCCGCCGGAGCCGTACGTGCGGCGAGTGCTCGTCACCACGTACGCGACCTGGTGGCGGCGGAAATGGATCGGCGAGCGGCCGACCGGGGAGCTGCCCGAGGTCCCGGCTGCGGCGGTCACCACGGTCGAGGACCGGGACGCGCTGTGGCGGGCCCTCGGCACGCTGCCGCGGCGGCAGCGGGCGGTCGTGGTGCTGCGCTACTACGAGGACCTGTCCGAGGCGGATACCGCGGCCGCGCTCGGCATCAGCAAGGGCACGGTGAAGAGCCAGGCAGCCAAGGCGCTGGCGGCGCTGCGCCGCGACGGCGACCTCGCCCGGACGATCGGAGGCGGACAGTGATCGAGAACGAGCTGCGCGAGCTGCTGTCGGACCGGGCCGGCGACCTCCCGGACAACGCGGGCCGGGTCCGCGACGTGCATTCCCGGATCAGCGGCATCCGCCGCCGGCGCACGGCCGGGGCAACCCTGGCCCTGGTGCTGGTGGTGGCAGCCGGCGTGCTGCTGACCCGGCTGCCGGGCACCCCGGACGCGCTGCCGACCGGAGCCCCGACCGGCCCGTACTTCGCCGACGACACGACCTCGCACCCGGTCAAGGGCTACCGCGGCGGGCAGTACTTCGCCTTCGACGGGGACGCCACCTGGAGCGTCATTCCCTCGGCGGGCGTCGTGGTCGCCCGCTGCGAGCACGCCGGCGACCTGCGGCTGCGCAACGTGTCCGGCTCGGGGCCGGAGCTGCGGCTGAGCTGCCGGGTGCCGGTCGGCGACCACTGGGAGGGCGCGCTGCCGCTCGACCCGAACCAGGTCGGTGTGCTGCTCGCGGCCGCCCCGGCGGGCGGCAACGTGGCGGTGCGCCCCAGCTCGCTCGGCAGTTGGACCGTCGGCCTGCTGGTGCCGCTCTACGCCGGCAGCATCGGGCGGGAGCAGGTGCCGGGCGCGCTGCTCAGCGGCTTCGACCACCCGGCCGGCGGCCCGCTGACCCTGACGATCCCGGGCCTCGTCCGGGAGGCGCACGGTTTCGTCGTCGTGGTCTTCTGCGTGCGGGACGTCCGGCTGGAGTTCCGGGTGACCGGCCGGCTGCTGACCACGGTCGCCTGCACGGACGAGGCCGACCCGGTGAACCACGGCGTGGTGACCGTCCTGGTCCCGGAGGAGACCGTGACCGCGCTCGGGCTGCGGCCGCTGCAGCGGGTGGTGGTCGACGTGCGCTCCACCGGCCGGCAGACCGACCAGTGGGCCGTGGTCGACGTCGGCTGAGGTGGCTGGTCCTGGCTGTTGTCGGTCGTCTCGCCGCCTGGTCCTAGACCAGGCGGCGGTCGGTCGCCCAGCGGGAGAGCTCGTACCGGTTGGAGAGCTGCAGCTTGCGCAGCACCGACGACACGTGCGTCTCGACCGTCTTGACCGAGATGAACAGCCGGGACGCGATCTCCTTGTACGCGTACCCGCGGGCGAGCAGGCGCAGCACCTCCCGCTCCCGGGCGGTCAGCAGGTCCATCTCCGGGTCGTTCACCGGCGCCTCGGGGTTGCGGGTGAACGCGTCCAGCACGAACCCGGCCAGCCGGGGCGAGAACACCGCGTCGCCGTCCTTGACCCGGCGGACCGCGTCGCCGAGGTCGGCGCCGGAGATCGTCTTGGTCACGTAGCCGCGGGCGCCGGCCCGGATCACCCCGATCACGTCCTCGGCCGCGTCGCTGACCGACAGGGCCAGGAACCGCACCTCCGGGTGCGTCTTGGCCACCTGGTCCAGCACGGCCTTGCCGCCGCCGTCGGGCATGTGCACGTCCAGCAGCACCACGTCCGGGGTGGTCCGGTTGATCACCGCCACGGCCTCGCCGACGCCGCCGGCCTCGCCGACGATCTGCACGCCCGCGTCGGTGGCGAGCTCGGCGCGGACGCCGGACCGGAACATCGAGTGGTCGTCGACCAGCACGACCCGCACTGGTTGCTCACTCATACCGGGCTCCTGTCCATCGTCAGCTCGACCTCCGTGCCGGCGCCGGGCCGGCTGCGGATCGCGGCCTTCCCCCCGTGCCGTTCCATCCGGCCCACGATCGAGCCGCGGACCCCGTGCCGGTCGTCGCCGACCTGTTCCGGGTCGAAGCCGGCGCCGCGGTCCCGGACGAAGACGGTGACCTCGTCCGGCTCGATCTCCGCGTACAGCGAGATGGTGCCGACGCCGGCGTGCTTGGCCGCGTTGACCAGCGCCTCCCGGCTCGCCTGGACCAGCGCGCCGAGGTGCTCGTCGACCTCGGCGTCGCCGACGACGACGCTCTCGACCTGGACCACGTACGCATCCTCGACCTCGCCGGCGACCGCCTCCAGCGCGGCCGCGAACTTCGACTGCTGCCGGTCCTCGGGCCGGTAGAGCCAGGTCCGCAGCTCCCGCTCCTGGCCGCGGGCCAGCCGGGCGACCTCGCGGGGCGAGTCGGCGTGCCGCTGGATCAGTGCCAGCGTCTGCAGCACCGAGTCGTGCAGGTGGGCGGCCAGGTCGGCGCGCTCCTGGGAGCGGATCCGCTCCCGGCGCTCCTCGGTCAGGTCGGCCACCAGCCGCCACCACAGCGGCGCGGTCAGCAGCGCCAGCCCGGCCAGTACGGCGACCGCCGCGATCAGGCCGTCCCGGGCCGCGGACAGCGTGCCCGACAGCAGCAGGAACGAGCCGACCCCGGCCGCGACCAGGATCCCGCCGCCGGCGAACCGGCCGATCGCCATCCACCGCGCGGTCGGTTCGGCGCCGCTGTCGAACAGCGAGATCCGGCGCCACCGTTCGCGCTGGTCCGCGTCGGCCTGGCTCCAGAGCAGGGCCAGGCCGGCGCCGGCCAGCAGCACCGGGACCAGCAGCAGGTTGTCGCCCAGCAGCGGGATGCCGTTCACCAGCAACAGGGCGCCGCCGGTGACCGCGGCCAGGGCCACCGCGGTGCCGCGCTCCAGGCCGCGCCGGCGGCGGGGCTCCGCGCCCGGCGTGACCGGCTCCTGCGGGACTACCGCCCACAGCGCCAGGTAGACGACCACACCGAAGCCGTTGAAGAGGGTCAGGGCGGCGAAGGCGACCCGGACGTACAACGGCTTGACCGAGAAGTGGGTGGCCAGGCCCTGGGCGACGCCGGCCGCCACGCGGCCGTCGGCCGCGCGGTAGAGCCGGGGCGGCGCCGGGGCCGCGAGCTGCACCGTTCTCTCCTCTGGTCGGTGTGTTCACTGACTGTGGTCCCGATGGTGGCACCCGCGGTGGGGGTGCGGCCACGGGGACGCCCCTGGTCTTCGGGACCAGGGTTCGATCAGGGCCATCCCCGATACCGGCGGCCTCCCGGCAGCGACACGATCGACCCATGAACGAGCAGGACCCCACCTCCCCACCCCCCACCCCCTCTCCGGACGTCCCGCCGGTCGAGCAGGTCGGCCCGGCTACTCCGGCCGAGTCGGCTCCCGAGTTCCCCCCGGGTGCGGATGCGGCTCCGGCCGAGTCGGCTCGGGACCTTGCCTCCGCGTCCGAGGCGGAGACGGCTCGCATCCCCGGGCCGGTCCCCACGACCGATGCTCCGGCCGCTCACCCCACGGCACCCGCCGCGGACGAGCCGCCGACCGTGCTGGACGAGCCGACCGTGGTCGGCGACGCCGGGACACCGTCCGGCGAGTTCCCGCCTCCTCCCGGCACGGCGCCGCCGAGCGATGCCCCGCCGAGCGATGCCCCGTCGGGTGGAGTGCCGCCCTGGCCGCCGTCGGGTGGAGTGCCGCCTTCGGGTGGGGTGCCGCCCGGTGGCGGGACCCCGCCGGGGTTCTGGCCCGGGGGAAGCCGGCGGCTGACCCGCAGCACGGACCGGAAGGTCGTGGCCGGCGTCGCCGGCGGACTGGGCGAGTTCACCGGCGTCGACCCGGTCCTGTTCCGCGTCCTGTTCGCGGTGCTCACCCTCTTCGGTGGCAGCGGCCTCCTGCTGTACGCGGTCGGCTGGCTGTTCCTCCCCGCTGCCGACCAGCAGGCCTCCCCGGTCGAGTCGCTGATCGGCCGCAACCCCGGCGGCTCCCGCCGGGCCCGCGACACCGCGGCCGCGCTCGCGCTGGTCCTGGCCGGCCTGGTGCTGGCCGGCGTGCTCGCCCTCGGCGACGCCCGCGACCTGGCCCTGGTGCTCATCCTGGTCGGCGGCGGGTTCTTCCTCATCCGGAACCTGCAGGACCGCCGGGCCGGCGGCCCACCGCAGCCGGCCGGACCCGAGCCGTACCAGCCGGCGCCGGCCGCGTACGAGACCGTGCCACCGACCGGCGCGACCGCCTACCAGCCCGGGCCGGCGGCGTATCAGCCCGCCCAGCCCGCGTATCAGCCCGCGGCGCCGGCGTACCAGGGCGCGACGGCGACGGTGACCGCCCCGCCGCCGGTCCCCAAGCCGCGCCGGGAGCACTCGATCCTGGGCGTGCTCACGATCTGCGTGCTGCTCATCGTGGTCGGGATCACCGCCGCGCTCGACTCCGGCGACGCCACCCACCCCGCGACCAAGGACTACCTGGCGCTGGCGACCGGGATCATCGGTCTCGGCCTGCTGGTCGGCACCTTCCTGGGCCGGGCGCGGTGGCTGGCCTGGCTCGGCCTGCCGAGCCTCGCCCTGCTCGTCGTCGTGAGCACGTCCGGCATCTCGCTGGAGGGTGGCGTCGGCACGCGGGTGTACACCCCGCAGTCGGTCGCCGAGCTGCAGCCCGAGTACCGCCTCGGAGTCGGCGATCTCCGGATCGACCTCTCGGATCTGGTCCTGCCCGAGAACGAGCTGCTCCGGATCAAGGCGTCCACCGGTGTCGGCGACGTCGACGTGATCCTGCCGGCGGACGCCGACGTCAGCATCGACGGCAAGGCCGGACTCGGCGAGCTCGACCTGCTCGGGCAGACCGAGGACGGCACGTCGCCGGCCCGGACGATCATCGACCACGGCCCCGGCGCTGGTGACGGCGCCGTGGACCTGGCACTGGACCTGGATGTCAACATCGGACAAGTGAGGGTGACCCGTGCGCAGGCATGAGCTGGACGTGATCTCGCTGGTCCTGGGTTTGTTCTTCGTGGGCGGGGCGCTGATCTGGGGCCTGTCCGACGACCCCGGCGGCGCGCTGGACGGCTGGCCGCTGCCGACGCTGCTCATCTCCGTCGGCGTGGTCGGGCTGATCGCCAGCCTGGCCCGCCGGTCCCGATCCGGCAGTTGACCCGACCCCCGCAGGCCACGCCTGCGGGGGTCGGTCCTGCCGCCGGTCCGGGTCCTATTCGGCCCGTACCCCTTACGCTGCTCGGCGTGCGGAGCGCGAGATGACGTCCCAGGACGATCTCGCGCTGCTCAAGGGCATGTACCAGCGCGGCGAGATCAGCGACGCGCAGTACGACGTGCTCCGGCGGCACGTCCTCTGGGGTACGCCGCTGCCGCAGCTCATGGACGACCTCCCCGCGGCCCGCCCGCCCGACCCCCGCGCCGTCCCGCCCGACCGCTACGCCGCACCCGACGCCGCCGGCCCGCCGGACCGGTACCTGCCGACTCCGCCGTCGCCCGCGCCGGACCGGTACGCGCCCACTCCGGCTCCGCCGTCGCCCGCGCCGGACCGGTATGGCCCGCCGGACCGGTACGGGCAGCCCGCGCCCCGCTCCGCCGGCGAGGCGTATGCGCCCCCGGCGCCGCGGTCCGATCCGGAGCCGCCGGACTACGCGGCCCGGCCCGCCGACCCCGGCTCCCGCCACGCCACGCCCGACCGTCATGCGGGCGACCAACTCCCTCCGACCGCGGCGTCCCCCACCAACTCCTACGGCCCGCCCCCGGACCCACCCCGGTACGCCCCGGGAAGCCCTGGTGCCTCCGACCGCTACCGAGGCCCCGTTGACGGCGCCGCTCCGGGCGACCGGCACGGGACGTCGAGTCCGGTTGACGGCGAGGCGGGGCCGCGGTCGCGACGGGCGCGGCGGGAAGCGGCGGAGGCGGACGACAACTACTCGCCGTCGGCGTACCTGCCTCCGGCAGGGGAGCGTCCGGAGGAGCCCGCCCCGCGGTCCCGGCGCGCCCGCCGGGAGGCCGAGGAGCGCCGCGCGGCGGAGGACGTCTCGCCCGCGTCGTACCTGCCTCCGGCCGGCGGCTTCTCGCCCCCGACCGGAGCATCCCGCCGCGAGATCCCCGACCCGGCCTACCGCCCGCCGGCCGAGGACACGGCCGATCCGTCTCGCCCCACCCCGTATCGCTCGCCGTACGGTCCGCCCGGCCCGATCGACGACGCCCGCCGGCCCTACGGCCGCGGTCCGTCAGGCCCGATCGACGACAGCCCTGGCCTCTACAGCTCGCCCCACGGTTCGCGGGGCCCGACCGACGACGCCGGTGCGCCGTACGGTTCGCCGGGCCCGATCGACGACGCCCGTGCGCCCTACGCCTCGCCCTACGGTTCGCCGGGCCGGGCCGACGACGCCCGGGCGCCCTACGGCCGCGGTCCGTCAGGCCCGACCGAGGACGGCCCTACCGCCTATGGCTCGCCCCGCGGCCCGTCGGGCCCGGCCGAGGGCGGCCCCGCCCCCTACGGTCCGTCGGGCCCGGTCGAGGGCGGCCCCGCCCCCTACGGTCCGTCGGGCCCGGCCGACGACACCCGTGCGCCCTACGGCCGCGCCACCTCTTACCGGCCGGGGCCGGGCGACGGTCGAGCCGCGCCGGAGGGCGACGGGTTCGGCTCGGCCGCCGACGGTGCGTCGCAGTACGGCCGGCCGGACCCGGACGACGAGCTGCGGTCCCGCCGGGCCCGGCGGGAGGCCGCCGAGCCCCCGGCCGAGACCCGCGGCCTCCGCGCGCCGGACCCGTGGGACGACGAGCCCCGCAGGCAGGCCGACCCGGACCCGTGGGACGACGAGCCGAAGACCCGCCGCGCCCGCCGTAAGGCCCGCGACGAGAAGCCGAAGCGCACCCGCGACGAGAAGCCGACGCGCACCCGCGACGAGAAGCCGACGCGCAGCCGGGATCAGGAGCCGACGCGCGAGCGGGCCGAGGAGCCGAAGTCCCGTCGGGCCACGGACGCCGACCCTCCCAGGAAGCACCGTCGCCGCTCCGTCTTCGCCGTCCTCACCAGCCTCGTGCTCGCCCTGGCCCTGGTCGGCGCCGGCGTCTGGTACTTCCTGCTGCGTGACGCCGGCGTCCCGCCGGCGGACTACGCCAGGTCGGTCTGCGGCAGCGTGCGCGACTGGCAGCAGTCCGTCGACTCCAGCAACAGCGCGCTGGTGACCTCGATCGCGCGCGAGGAGGACCGGACCAAGGTCCGGACCGCGGTCGCCACGTACTACACGACGATCGCCGGCCGGACCGACCAGCTCCGGACCACGGTCCTGGACGCGGGCGTGGTCGACGTCGCCGGCGGCCAGGAGTACACGGACTCGTTCGCCGCCGCGATCGGCACCGAGGCCGGCGCCCTGCGCGACTTCTCCGCCCGCGCCGCCCGCCTCGACCCGAAGGCCGCCGCCACCTTCCAGATCCAGCTCCAGGCCCTGCTCACCGGCGCCGACGGCGCGACCGGCGCGATCAGCTCCGCCCTGGCCCGCCCGTCCGCCGGCACCCCGCTCGCCCTCCGCACCGCCCTCTCCGCCGAACCCTCCTGCGCCCCGTACGTCGGCTGACCGGCGCCGGGTGGGCAAAGTGGGCTTTTGCCGGAATTCGCCGCGAGACTCGCAGACCGGTGGATAGCCTCCGAATGAACAGTCCAGTCACGGTTGGGGACCCGCATGCCCACGTTCTTGCCGCGCCGCCGCGGCATCGCCCTCGTCGCCGCGGGTGCCGCCGGAGTCGCCGCCATCGCCGCCGCGATCGTGATCCCGTCCGGCGCCGCCGACGCCGCGACGGCCTGCACCTGGACCGCGACCAAGCTGCCGGCGCTGCCCGGTTCGGCCAACCACGGCGGGGCGGTGCTCGGCACCGACGGCGCCGGTACGTACTCCGGCTACGCCTTCCTGGCCAAGGCCCAGCACGCCGCCCTCTGGCGGGCCGGCGGGGTCGTCGACCTCGGGCAGCCGTTCGGCACCCCGACCGTCGCGCAGGACGTGAACCGGGCCGGCACCGCGGTCGGCTGGAGCATCGCCGCGGGCAACGTCTCCACCGCGATCGTCTGGCGGGCCGGCGTGGCGGCGGCCCTCCCGCTGCCGGCCGGCAGCGGCCCGTCCGCCCGCGCGCTGAGCATCAACGACAACAACCTCGCGGCGGGCTGGCGTACCGACGCCGCCGGCCACGAGGTCGGCGTGATCTGGTCCCTCGCCGGTGCCACCCCGACGATCGTCCGGCAGTACGCGGCGACGGACCTCAACGCCGTCGATGCCGCCAACCGGGTCGTCGGCCTGCGCCGGGACACCGGCGGCGGCTTCACCGCGATCAAGGGCCGTCCGTCCCAGACCACCGTGGACGCCCTGCGCCCGGCCGTCGCGGGGGAGAGCGCGATCGCGACCGCGACCGCGGGGACCTGGATCGCCGGGGCGGAGCTCGTCGCGGGCGGGCTCGGGGACCGGCCGGTGCTCTGGGCCGCGACGGCGCCGCGGGTGCTCAACGGCGGCAAGGCGTCGCTGTCCGCCGTGACCGCCGCGGGCACCGCCGCCGGGACCCTGGAGGACCCGAACGGCAACCCGGCGCACGCCGCGGTCTGGCCCGGGGTCGACGCGGTCCAGCTGCCGGACGTGGGCACGGTCAGCACCGCCAGCTCGATCAGCGACGACGGCACCCAGGTCGGCGGCAGCTGGATCGCCACCGGCGTCGGCGTGAACCCCGAGCGCCCGATCGTCTGGACCTGCGGCTAGCCGCAGGTCGCGCGGATCACTCCCACTCGATCGTGCCCGGCGGCTTGGAAGTCACGTCGAGCACGACGCGGTTGACCTCGCGCACCTCGTTGGTGATCCGGGTCGAGATCCGCTCCAGGACCTCGTACGGCACCCGCGTCCAGTCCGCGGTCATCGCGTCCTCGGAGGAGACCGGCCGCAGCACGACCGGATGCCCGTACGTCCGCCCGTCGCCCTGCACACCCACGGACCGGACGTCGGCCAGCAGCACCACCGGGCACTGCCAGATCTCGCGGTCCAGCCCGGCCGCGCTCAGCTCGGCCCGGGCGATCGCGTCGGCCGAGCGCAGCACCGACAGCCGGTCCGCGGTCACCGAGCCGACGATCCGGATCGCCAGCCCCGGCCCGGGGAACGGCTGCCGCCAGACGATCTCCGCCGGCAGGCCGAGCTGCAGCCCGACCCGGCGGACCTCGTCCTTGAACAGCGTCCGCAGCGGCTCGACCAGCGAGAACTGGAGGTCGTCGGGCAGCCCGCCGACGTTGTGGTGGGACTTGATCGTCGCCGCACCGGACCCGCCGCCGGACTCGACCACGTCCGGATACAACGTCCCCTGCACGAGGAACTCGACGCCGTCGGACGAGGCGATCGCCCGCGCCGCCCCCTCGAACGCCCGGATGAACTCGCGGCCGACGATCTTCCGCTTCTGCTCCGGGTCGGACACCCCGGCCAGCGCCTCGAGGAATCGGGACGCAGCGTCCACGACGTGCAGCCGGACGCCGGTCGCGGCCACGAAGTCGTCCTCGACCTGGGCCGCCTCGCCCAGCCGCAGCAGCCCGTGGTCGACGAACACGCAGGTGAGCTGGTCCCCGACCGCACGCTGCACGAGCGCCGCCGCGACCGCGGAGTCGACCCCGCCGGAGAGCCCGCAGATGACCCGCTTGCCGCCGACCTGGGCCCGGATCGCCGTGACCTGCTCCTCGACGATGTTGGCCTCGGTCCACAGTGGACGGCAGCCGGCCCCGTCGTAGAGGAACCGTTCCAGGATCGCCTGCCCGCCCGCGGTGTGCAGCACCTCGGGGTGGAACTGGACGCCGTAGAGCCCGCGGGCCGGGTCCTCGAACGCGGCCACCGGACTGTCCGGAGTGGACGCCGTCACCGCGAACCCGGGGGGCGCGGCCGAGACCGCGTCCCCGTGCGACATCCAGACCGGGCCCGGCGCGAACGACAGCACCCCGCCGGCGCCGGAGACCGACAGCGGCGTACGCCCGAACTCCGACCGGCCGGTCCGCGCGACGGTCCCGCCGAGGGCCTGGGCCATCGCCTGGAAGCCGTAACAGATCCCGAGGGTCGGTACGCCCGCGTGCACGAGCTCGGTCGGGGCCTGCGGCGCGCCCGGCGCGTACACCGAGGAGGGGCCGCCGGAGAGGATCACCGCCTTCGGCCGGCGGGCCAGGATCTCGGCCACCGGGGTGTCGTGCGGCACGATCTCCGAGTAGACCTTCGCCTCGCGCACTCTGCGGGCGATGAGCTGCGCATACTGCGCGCCGTAGTCGACGACGAGGACGAGGTCGGCGGTGGGGTCAACCGTCACCCGAAAGAGCTTAGGCGTCCGGCGCGTCGAGCCGTGTGCCGAGGATCGGTTACGGGTACACACTCGAACCGACAGAGGAGGAAATCCGGTGAAGATCGGTGCAAGCCTGTTCGTGTTCGCCGTAGGGGCGATCCTCACGTTCGCGGTCGACTGGTCGCCGAGCGGGATCGACCTGGCGACCGTCGGCGTCATTCTCATGATCGTCGGCGGCGTCCTGTTCCTGCTCTCGCTGATCATCCTGGCGACCCGCGCCAACCGGGGTGAGCCGCTGGAGCCCGGCGGAATCGTGGAGGAGCGGCGGATCTACTCCGACGACGAGCTTCCCTAATCGAGCGGCACGGGGAACGGGCGCGTGGCGCGCACCCGGGTGTGGCGGAAGGAGGTCCTCGAGAAAGAGGACTTCCCGATGTCGGCCGTCTCGGACTACCTGCAGGAGAACGACACCCTCGTCTGGGCCGACCTCTGCCTGCCTGATCAGGACGACCTGAACCAGCTCGCGGACGAGCTCGGCCTGGACCCGCTCGCGGTCGAAGACGCCCTCGAACACCACGAACGCCCGAAGATCGACCGCTATCCGAGCCACCTGTTCGTCACCACGTACGGGATGAGCACCAACGCCGAGAACGAGCTGCGGCTGTCGAGGGTCTCGGCCTTCGTGCTGCCGCGGGCGCTGGTCACCGTGCGCGGGCCGGACTTCGACATCGAGCCGGTGGTCAGGGCCTGGGACGACAACCCGGACCTGCTCGAGTTCGGCCCCAAGGCCCTGCTGTACGGGCTGCTCGACGTCGTCGTCGACGGCCACCTGTCCTGCCTGCAGGAGATCGACGACCGGGTCGAGGACGCCGAGGACCGGCTGTTCGACCAGCAGCCGCGCTCCGGGCACGACATCCAGCGGCAGACGTACATGCTGCGGCGGCAGATGACCGGGATCCGCAAGGTCGTGCTGCCGATGCGGGACGTCGCCGACACCCTGATCCGGCACGCCGACCCGGCCCACCCGACCGAGCTGACCGAGCGGCTGCGGGATCTGCACGACCACGTGGTGCGGACCAACGAGTGGAACGACGGGCTGCGGGACACGGTCGCCACGATGTTCGACGTGGGCCTGTCGCTGGCCAACGCGAACCTCAACCAGGTCGTCCGCAAGCTCTCCGGCTGGGCCGCGATCATCGCGGTCCCGACCGCCGTCACCGGCTTCTACGGCCAGAACGTCCCGTACCCGGGCTCGGGGACGATGTGGGGGTTCCTGGTCAGCACCGTGGTGACGATCGCGCTCGCGATCGGCGTCTACGCCATCTTCAAGAGGAAGGGCTGGCTCTAGAGCCGGCCCCTCTTCCGGCAAGGCGGTCAGTGCGCGGGGACCGCCTCGGGCCGCGCCCGCTCCGGCAGCCGGAACGTGAGCAGGAACCCGAGCCGGCCTCCCGGTCGGCCACCCCGGCCAGCACGATGTCGA
>DASYKU010000140.1 GCA_035995165.1 Mycobacteriales bacterium | reverse complement strand
TCGGCTTCGACGACTCGCCGTTCGCGCCGCACACGGACCCGCCGCTGACGACCGTGCACCAGCCGGTCGACGCGATCGGCCGCGAGATGGTCCGGCGGTTGCTCGCCCGCATCGGCGGTGGGAAGCCGGAGCAGGACCTGGTCGTGCTCCCGACCCACCTGGTCGTCCGCGGCTCCGCCTGACCCCGGCCTAGCCTGAGGGCATGACCACGGTGGAGACCGGGCGGTCCGGAGAGTTCGTCCGGCAGGCCAACGCGTTCACGAACCGGGTCGTGCGCGGCGGCGAGTTCGTGCCGGCGCCGGGGCGCTACCACCTCATCGTCTCGCTGGCCTGCCCGTGGGCGCACCGGGCGATCATCGCCCGTTCGCTGCTGGGGCTGACCGACCAGATCTCGCTCGGGGTCGTCGACCCGCTTCGGGACGAGAAGGGTTGGCGGTTCACGCTCGACCCGGCCGGGCGCGACCCGGTCTCCGGCGCCGCATACCTCTCCGAGCTCTACCTCGCCACCGACCCTTCCTTCCAGGGCCGCTGGACCGTCCCGTCCCTGTACGACCGGGTGACCGGCACGATCCTCAGCAACGACTACCCGCAGCTGACGCTCGACTTCTCCACCGAGTGGGACACCGGCCGGACCCTCTACCCGGCGGACCTGCGGGCCGAGATCGACGCGGTCAACGAGGTCGTCTTCGCCGATGTGAACAACGGGGTCTACCGCTGCGGGTTCGCCACCACCCAGTCCGCGTACGAGGCCGCGTACGACCGGCTGTGGTCGCGGCTGGACTGGCTGTCGGACCGGCTGGCCGACCGGCGCTACCTCGTCGGGGACCGGATCACCGAGGCCGACGTCCGGCTGTTCACCACGCTGGTCCGGTTCGACGCGGTCTACCACGGCCACTTCAAGTGCAACCGGCAGAAGCTGGCCGAGCTGCCGGTGCTCTGGGCGTACGCCCGGGACCTGTTCCAGACGCCGGGCTTCGGCGACACGGTCGACTTCGACCACATCAAGCGGCACTACTACGGAACCCACCCGCAGCTGAACCCGAGCCGCATCGTCCCCGCCGGTCCCGACCCCGCCACCTGGACCACCCCCCATGGCCGCTCGTGATCGCGGGGGCTCAGACGCGGATGACATCCAGCCCGGGGATGTCGGAGAAGTCGTCGTCCTGAGTCATCACCGGTAGCCCGTGAACGAGCGCGGTCGCCGCGATCCACGAGTCGTTGATGGGCATGCGGCGTTTCCGTATCCGGAGGATCTCGCGCAGGTCGGCCCAGGCGTTCGCGACGCCAAGGTCGACCACGAACGTCGGCGAATCCAGTGCCAGTTCGAGAGTCTTGAGGCGGATGGCGCGGCTCCGGTCGTCAGCCGCGGACAGGAGGCCCGCCCACAGTTCCCCCAGCGTGATGACGGAGACCGTTGCTATGGCCGGTGTCTCCGGGAGATCCATCGGGCGCCGGCGCTCCATGGCGATGAAGACCGACGTGTCCACGAGCGCGCGCAGGGTCACCGCTGCCGGTCCTCGCCGTCGACGCCGTCGTCGACCAGATCGCGGATGTCGGCCGCGAACGACGGGTCGTACGGGATGGCTTCCAGCCTGGTCCAGAACTCGTCCCAGGTCAGTTCCCGTGGCGGGGGATCTGCGGGCGTCATGGTGACGATCGGCTCCCCGTCGCGGATGACGACGAACTTCTCGCCCGCCTCCGCTCGCCGGAGGACGTCGTGGACATGCTCGCGCAGCTCCTCCTCCGGCAGTTCCGTCATGGACAACAGAATACTCACGTGTGCCACCTCTCTGGATCAAGGAGATGTCACCCTAATCCAAGAAAGTGCAGCATTGCTACGTTGTCCACAGCCCTGATCGGGTGAGCTCAGCGGGCGGGGCGGGGGATGGGGCGGATGCGGCGGCGGTCGGCGGTGGGGTCGGTGGAGTCGGAGCGGTGGTCGAGGATCTCGCCGAGCCCGCCGGCGCCCCGGGCCGGGCAGGCCCAGTCGCCTTCGAGCTCGACCAGGCGGGTGCCCGGCTCCTCCAGCCAGTGCAGGATCCGCTCGGTCTCCTCGGCCGTCGCGCACGGCAGCGGACCCACCCCGGGCAGCACCGACTCGGCCGTCGCGACCAGCCCGGCGATGTACGGCCGCACGGCCGCCCCGCGCACGGCCACGCCCGCGGCCACCAGCCGGCCGCGCCGGACCACCGCGAGCTGCCAGCCGCCGTGCCCGTCCGGCCGGGCCGCGACCAGGTGCTCGACCGAGGTCAGTCCGGCCAGCCGCTGCACCCGCGCGCAGGCCCGGGCGAACGTGCCGGCCCGGTCCCGCACGGTGGCGGCCTGCTCGTACCGCCCGGCCTCGGACAGCCGGGTCACCTTGCGCAGCAGGGGATCGGTCAGCGGCCGGGGGTCGCCGGCGACGGCCTGGCGGACCAGGTCCGCCAGCTCGCCGTACTCGGCCCGGCTGATGCGGCCCTCGCAGGGCGCGCCGCAGCGGTCCAGTTCCGCCAGCACGCAGGCCGAGCCGTCCTTCGGCTGGGCCGGGATCGAGGACGTGCACTGCCGCAGCGGCAGCGCGTCGTGCACCGCCGCCATCGCCCGCTCCACCGCCTTGCGCGACCCGAACGGCCCCAGGTACGACCCGCCGTCCTCGCGGACCGAGCGCACCACCGACAGCCGTGGGTACGCCTCCGGGGTCAGCTTCAGCCAGATCCCGCGCTCCGGGAACCGGGACCGCCGGTTGTACGGCGGCTTGTGCTCGGCGATCATCCGCAGCTCGCGGACCTCGGCCTCCAGCTCGTGGGCGCAGACGATCGCGTCGACCCGATCGGCCATCCCGACCATCTCGGCCATCCGGGAGCGCAGCTCGCTGGCGACGAAGTAGTGCCGGACCCGGCTGCGGATGTCCTTGCTCTTGCCCACGTAGAGCGGCCGGCCGGTGGCGTCCCGGAAGACGTACACGCCGGGGGCGGTGGGCAGCTGCTCGGCCAGGTGCCGCTTGCGCCGCTGGGCCTCGGACACCTGCGCGGTGAAGCTGCGCAGCTCGTCCAGGGACTGCACGCCGAGCGGGCCGAGCCGCTCCAGCAGCCCGTGCAGCACCTCGACCGTGGCCCGGGCGTCGGCCAGCGCCCGGTGCACCGGCTTGACCGAGGTCTTGAAGTGCACCGACAGGGTGGCCAGCCGGCAGTCCGGGACCTCGTCGCGGGTGAGCACCCGGCGGGCCAGCAGCGCCGTGTCGACCACCCGCAGCGGCGGCCAGGGCCGCTCCAGCCTGGCGCAGGCGGCCTTGAGGAAGCCGACGTCGAAGGGCGCGTTGTGGGCGACCAGCACGGTGTCGCGGGCGAACTCCAGGAACGCCGGCAGCACCTCGTCGATCGGCGGCGCGCTCGCGACCATGAGGTCGGTGATGCCGGTGAGCACGGCGATCAGCGGCGGGATCCCGCGCTTCGGGTCGACCAGGGTGGCGAACTCGCCGAGCACCTGGCCGGCCCGGACCTTGACCGCGCCGATCTCGGTGATCTCCTCGGCCTCGGCCGAGCCGCCGGTCGTCTCCAGGTCCACGACGACGAACGTGACGTCCCGGAGGGGCTCGTCCAGCTCGTCGAAGGCCGCCTGGACGTACACGGGGGCGGAGGCGTCGCGCACGGATCCCACGCTAAGTCCGGGTACCGACGAAATCGCTTTCGTACGCCTTGACTTATGTAAGACGTCGGTTACGCTTCGGCCGTGCCGGTCTTCGAGGCGCTCGCCGACCCGACCCGCCGCCGGCTGCTGGAGCTGCTGGTGGCGGGGGAGCGGTCGGCCGGCTCGCTCGCGGCCGAGTTCGCCATCAGCCGGCCGGGCGTGTCCCGGCACCTGCGGGTGCTGCGGGAGGCCGGGCTGGTGCGGACCCGGGGCGAGGGCCAGCGCCGGCTCTACTCGGTCGACCCCGCGCCGCTGGCCGAGGTCGGGGACTGGCTGGACCAGTGGCGCGGCTTCTGGGCCCAGCGGCTGGACGCTCTGGACACCGAACTACGCAGGGAGACGCGATGACGGACTTCGGGACGGTACGGCGGGACCGGGAGTTCGGCGCGGTCCGCTTCGAGCGGGTGTACGCGGCGACGCCGTCGGACCTCTGGGACGCCTGGACCTCGCCGGAGCGGATATCCCGCTGGCTCGGCGCGGCGCTGGTCGGCGCCCTCGCGGTCGGCGGGTCCGCGCGGCTGGTCTGGGGCGACGACCCGGACTCGCAGGTCGACCTCGTCGTGACCGAGCTGAAGCCGCCGGAGCTGCTGGAATGGCAGTGGACGATCAACGGCGAACCGCCGACGCTGCTGCGGGTGGAGCTGACGCCGGCGTCGGGCGGGACCTTGCTGGTGCTCGATCACAGCCGGCTGCCGACGACCCAGTTCGCGGGGCTGTCGGCCGGGTGGCACGACTTCCTGGACGTGCTCGGGTCGGGCGTGCCGTCGGGGGAGGACCGGTGGCGGGAGCTGCTGCCGGCGTACCGGTCGCGGGTCGCCGCGCTCTGAGGTCCGGCGGGACTACCCTGCGCGCATGCCCGTACCGGTCCCGACCGACGCGACCCGCTGGCGCTGCGCGCTGTGCGGCAACCTGACCCGCTTCGACGTGCAGCGCTCGACCCGATCCCGGGAGTTCGTGCACGTCTCCCTGGCCGGCGAGCCGGTGGTCGAGGAGCGGCAGGTCGTCGCCGAGACCGTCGAGCACGTGACCTGCCGGTGGTGCGGGCGGCCGGACTCGGTCGAGCTGGTGCCGCGGCCGGGTGAGCCGGGCGCACCCGCGGACGCCGGCCCGGGCGCGCACGCGGATCTGGGTGCCGGCGCGGATCTGGGTGTCGGCGCGGGCCTGGGTGTCGGCGCGGACCTGGGTGCCGGCGCGGACCTGGGTGCCGCCGCGAACGCCGGCCCGGGCGTACGGACCCGGGCCGACGGCGAGCCGGCGGAGCACCCGGCCGGGTCGTGACCGACCAGGGGCAACCCGCCCCACCCGGCACGCCCGACGCCCCCGCTGCCGACGGGGACGGTGCGGCCGGGGACGGTGCGGCCGGGGACGGTGCGGCCGGGGACGGTGCGGCCGGGGAGCCGGTGCTGCCGGAGGCGGTGCGGGCCCGGGTGCTGGCGCTCGCGTCGGCGGCGCTGGGGCGGTTGCCGGCCGAGGAGGTGCCGGGCCCGTTGCGGGCGGCGGCCCGGTTCACCCCGGCCAAGCGGGTCAAGCTGGCCGGCTCGGCGCTGGCCGCGGTCCTGTCCAGCGACGCGGCGTTCCGGCTGCGCGCGGCCGAGCAGGTCGAGCGGGAGTCGCCCGCCGCGGTCGAGGCCGCCCGGGCCGGCCTGCTGCCGGGCGCGGCCGACCCGGTCGAGCTGGCTGCGGCGGCGTACCTGCTGCGGCCGGCGGCCTGGCCCGACCTGCTGGAGCGCAGCCGGGCCGCGCTGGAGGAGCGCGCCGCCCGGTCCCGGACCCGGGCCCGCGACGCGGAGCTGGAGAAGCTGCGGGCCGAGGCCGCCGCCGCGCACGCGGCCGAGCGGGAGCAGGCCCAGAAGGCCCGGTCGGCGGCGGAGTCCGCCCGCGCCGACGCCGAGACCCTGCGCCGGCAGCTGCGCGAGCAGACCGGGGCCCGGCGCGCGGCCGAGCGGGCCCGGGTCGCGGCCGAGGAGGCGCTGGCCGAGGAACGCCGGCGGGCCGCGGCCGAGGAGTCCCGGACCCAGGCCGAGCTGCGCCGGCTGCGGCAGCGGCTGGCCGAGGCCGAGGACGCCGTCGAGGGCGGCCGGCGGGCCGCCCGGGAGACCCGGCAGGCCGACGAGGCCCGGCTCTGGCTGCTGCTGGACACGCTGACCGGGGCGGCCCAGGGCCTGCGCCGCGAGCTCGCGCTGACCCCGACCGAGGACCGGCCGGCCGACTCGGTCGCGGCCAGCGCCCCGGCCCCGGACGTGCTCAGCGCCCGCGGCGACGACCCCGAGCTGGTGGACCGGCTGCTGGAGCTGCCGCGCGTGCACCTCGTCGTGGACGGCTACAACGTGACCAAGACCGGGTACGGCGAGCTGCCGCTGGCGGCCCAGCGCTCCCGGCTGATCCGGGCCCTGGGCGCGTTGTTCGCCCGGACCGGGGACGAGGTCACGGTCGTCTTCGACGGCGCGACCCGGCCGCCGGCGATGCCGCCCGCCCCGCGCGGGGTCCGGGTGCTGTTCAGCGCGCAGGGCGAGATCGCCGACGACGTGATCCGGCGGCTGGTCGCGGCCGAGCCGTCCGGCCGGCCGGTCGTGGTGGTCTCCTCGGACAAGGAGGTCGCGACCGACGTCACCCGCGACGGCGCGTACGCGATCGCGTCGGCCCTGTTCCTGCGCCGCCTGGATCGCGGCTGACCCCGAAATTGTCGTACCCCTCTCCTAGCGTGCGGGTTGTCATCGAGTGCGAGGGGGAGTTGTGAACATCGACTGCGACGGATGCGCGGCCAAGGGGCCGGCGTGCGGCGACTGCGTGGTCACCGTGTTGCTCGGGGCGCCACCGGAGGGCGTCGAGCTCGACGACGCCGAGCGCCGGGCGATCGAGGCGCTTGCCGACGGCGGTCTCGTGCCGCCGCTCCGGTTGGTGCCCGATCAGCGCCGGAATCACCGCCGCCCACACGTGGCGTGAGCAGTAATTCACGACTGGTGAGAGATCATTACGCCAGAAGGGTGGTCTTTCCGGAGCCACGCGCAGGGCGAGTGGCTTCGCTCCGCAGTCGACCATAGGGTTCGCGCGGATCTGACGGCCCGTGTCCTCGACATCCCGAGGACACCGTCGGGTTCCCACCGGGACCTTCTCCACCGGTGGTCGACCGACGAGGAGTGCCGCCTCAGTGGCGAGCCCGGGACGTACGCTTGTCTTCCGAGCCCTGACCGTTCTGGCGCTGACCGGCGCCGCGGTGGCTGTCCCCGCCGCGAGTGGGTACGCGGCTCCGACGCCCAAGACCTGTGCGGACACCCGCGCGCAGTTCACCGCGAACGGGCAGGCCGCGGAGAAGACCGCCGAGGCGCTGAACGACGCGAAGATCGCCCGGGTCAAGGCCCAGAAGGAGCTCGGCGCCGCGTCGACGAAGGCCCGCGCGGCCTCGGCGGCGTACGCGAAGGCCGCCGCCGGCTTCAAGCAGATCGTCTCCGGCGAGCTCAAGAGCGCGCCCGCGGGCCAGTTCGCGGTGTTCTTCACCAGCGGCTCGCCCAAGGAGTTCGCCGACCAGATGGCGCTGATGGACTACGTCGCCGGGCGCAAGGGCCAGAAGATCGAGGCGCTGGCGACCGCCCGCACGAGCGCGGCCAAGGCCCAGTCCGACGTCACCGCCAAGCTCGGCGCGCGCACCAAGATCGAGCAGACCATGACCACGAAGGCCGCCGACCTGAAGAAGCGCTCGGCCACCCTGACCGGGCTGCTGCAGAACCTCTGCGCCGACGACCAGCCGGCCGTGCAGGCCGAGCGGGCCAGCCGGGACCTGCCGCGGGTGTCGGTCGGCCCGGCCAGCGGCGCCGCCCAGAAGGCCGTGCAGACCGCGCTGGCCCAGATCGGTGACCCGTACGTGTGGGCCGCAGCCGGACCGGACGCGTTCGACTGCTCCGGCCTCACGTCGTACGCGTGGGCATCGGCCGGGGTCTCGATCCCGCACTCCAGCTCCCAGCAGTACGGCTACGGCACGCACGTCTCGCGGTCCGAGGTCCGCGCCGGCGACCTGGTGTTCTTCTACAGCCCGATCAGCCACGTCGGCATCGCGATCAACAACACCCAGATGGTGCACGCGTCGACGTTCGGTGTGCCGGTGAAGATCGCCGACATCGACAGCTCGCCGTTCGTCGGCGCCACCCGGCTCGGCTGACCGCCCGCCGGCCACACCGGACACCTAACATCCAAGGCGTGCTGGGGGGATCCAGGCTGAGGCCTGCGCCGGAGCGGCGGCGGCGGGGCTTCGGCCCGCTGCTCGGCCTGCTCGTGGTCGCGGGCGTCTGCACCGCCGCGGCCGCTCCGGTCCAGGTCGGCCTCGGGGTCGCCCGCGGCGTCATCACCGCCCCGATCTCGGGCGGCAACACCGACGCGGCCGCCGCGGCCCGGCTCCGCCAGGTACGGACCTTGCTCGACCGGCGGTCGACCGCGCTGCTGCGGCACGACCGGGCCGGCTGGCTGGCCGGGGTCGACCCGGCCGCCACCGGGCTGCGGACCCGGCAGGCCGAGCTGCTGGCCAACATCGCCGCCGTCCCGCTCGGGGTCTGGCGTTACACCCTCGAGCCCGGCGACGAGACCGGCCGGGTCGAGCGCGGCGGCTCCTGGACGGTCCGGGTCACGCTGCACTACACGCTGCGCCAGGTCGACACGCTGCCGACCGACCGGCCGCTGGTGCTCACGTTCACCGACCGGTCCGGGCGCTGGCTGATCTCGGCGGACGACCGCACCGCCACCGACGGCAACACGACCTGGCGCGGTCCCTGGGAGCACGGCCTGGTGCTGGTCCGGCAGGGCCGGTCGAGCCTGGTCATGGCGCACCCGGCCAACGCGGGCCGGCTGGCCTCGTTCGCGGCGGTGGTGGACACGGTGGTGCCGCGCGTCCGGGCGGTCGTCGGCAGCCGGACGCCGGTCCGGGTCGCGGTGATCATCCCGGACGACGAGACCGAGATGGCCGCGCTGGTCGGGGAGAGACTCGTGCTCGGCACGATCGCGGCGGTCTCGGTGGCCGACAGCGTGGACACCGGCCGGGACCGGGCGCTCGGGCAGCGGATCGTGGTCAACCCGGCCAACATCGAGCGGCTCGGCCCGCTCGGCCGCACGGTCGTGCTGGAGCACGAGGTGACGCACCTGGCCACCCGCGGGTTCACCGGTCCGGAGATGCCGATCTGGCTGGTCGAGGGGCTGGCGGACTGGGTCGCGTACCGGGACAGCGGGCTGCCGGCGAACCAGGTCGCGGACGAGCTGCGGGCCGCGCTGGGCAAGGGCCACTGGCCGGGCCGGCTGCCGGTGGTGGCGGACTTCAGGGGCGACTCGCCGCGGCTGGCCCTGGCGTACGAGGAGGCCTGGAGCGCCTGCCGGCTGATCGCCGACCGGGCCGGGCCGGCCGCGCTGGTCCGGCTCTACCGCGCGGTCGGGACCGCCGGCGACCCGGCCGCGACGCTGGACGCGCAGCTGCGCCGGACCGTCGGCCAGGGCACCGCGGCGTTCACCGCGACCTGGGCCGCGGACGTACGGGCGGAGTTCGGATGAGGCGCACGCTGGTCGTCACCAACGACTTCCCGCCCCGGGCCGGCGGCATCCAGGCGTACGTGCACGAGCTGGCGCTGCGGCAGCCGGCCGGGTCGGTGGTGGTGTTCGCGTCGACGTCGCCGGGGGCGGCGGAGTTCGACGCCGCCCAGCCGTTCCCGGTGGTCCGGCACCCGACCTCGATGCTGCTGCCGACCCCGGCGGTGGCGCGCCGGGTCCGGGACGTGGCCCGGTCCGAGGGCTGCACGGTGGCCTGGTTCGGGGCGTCGGCGCCGCTGGCGCTGCTGGCGGCCGGGCTGCGGACGGCCGGGGTGCAGCGGATCGTCGCGGCCAGCCACGGGCACGAGATCGGCTGGGCCGCGCTGCCCGGCAGCCGGCAGCTGCTGCGCCGGATCGGCGACCACGTCGACGTCGTCACCTACCTCACCGAGTACACGCACGCCCGGATCGCCTCGGCGTACGGGCCGCGGCCGGAGTTCGCCTGGGTGCCGCCGGGGGTGGACACGACCGCGTTCCGGCCGGACGTGAGCGGCGCCGCGATCCGCGAGCGGCACGGGCTGGGCGACCGGCCGACCGTGGTCTGCGTGTCCCGGCTGGTGCCGCGCAAGGGGCAGGACACGCTGATCCGGGCGTGGCCGATGGTCCGGAGCAGGATTCCGGGCGCGGTGCTGCTGATCGTCGGCGAGGGTCGCTACCTGCCGCAGCTGCGCAAGCTCGTCGCGCAGCAGGGGCTGGACAAGGACGTCGTGTTCACCGGCGGGGTGCCGTGGGCGGAGCTGCCGCAGCACTACGCGGCCGGGGACGTCTTCGCGATGCCGTGCCGGACCCGGCGGGCCGGGATGGACGTCGAGGGGCTCGGCATCGTCTACCTGGAGGCGTCCGCGACCGGGCTGCCGGTGGTCGGCGGCGACTCCGGCGGCGCACCCGACGCGGTGCTGCCGGGGGAGACCGGCTGGGTCGTGCCGGGCCGGTCCGTGGGCGCGGTCGCGGACCGGGTCTCGACGCTGCTGGCCGACCCGGCCGGCGCGCGGGCGATGGGGGAGAAGGGCCGGGCCTGGGTCGAGCGGGACTGGCGCTGGGAGTCGCTGGCCGCCCGGCTGGGCGAGCTGCTGCAGGGGTGAGCGCGGCGCGGATCGTCCGGACCCGGCTCACCTGGCTGACCTACGCCCAGCTCAGCGTGTACGGGTTCTTCCTCTACGGCTTCGGCCCGTCGGTGCCGCTGCAGCGCGACGACCTGCACCTGTCCAGCGCGATCGGCGGCCTGCACGGGACCGCGCTGGCGACCGGGTCGACGATCGCCGGGTTCGCGTTCGCCCGGGTGTCGGGGCGACTCGGCCGGGCGGCGACGCTGCGGGTCGGGCTGCTCGGGCTGGCCGTCGGCACCGCCGTCTACTGCCTGGTCCCGGTGCTGCCGGCCACGCTGGCCGGGGCGCTGCTCTGCGGGCTGTTCGGGACGTTCGTGGTCACCGGCAGCGTCGTGGTGCTCTCGACCGCGCACGGGTCGGCCGGGCCGGCCGCGGTCACCGAGGCCAACGCGGGCGCGGTCGGGGTCGGCCTGGTCACCCCGCTGCTGCTCGGGGCGGGCGAGTCGCTGGGCATCGGCTGGCGACCCGGTCTGCTGCTGCCGGCGGTCGCGGCCGTCGCGGTGTGGGTCGTCTCCGTACGCGAGAAGCGCCGGCTGGACGTGGCCACCGACGCGCAGGTGGCGACCGCGGTCGGGGTCGCGCCGGACGAGCCCGGGCCGCTGCCGTCGGCGTACTGGCTGGTGTGGACGATCGTGCTGTGCTGCATCGCGGTCGAGTTCTGCCTGACGTTCTGGGCCGCGGACGGGCTGCGGGACCGGGCCGGAGCGTCGCCCGCCGCCGCGACCGCGGGCGTGACGGCCGTCGTGGGCGGGATGTTCATCGGGCGGGTGGCCGGCGGCCGGATCGCGCTGCGGTACGCGCCCTCGACGCTGCTGCTCGTCTCGGTCGGCGTGGCGCTGGTCGGCTTCCTCGGGTTCTGGCTCAGCACCGCGCCGGTGCCGGCGATGGCCGGGCTCGTCGTGGTCGGGATCGGCATCTCCGTGCAGTACCCGCTGGGGACGGTGCTGGCGGTGGCGGCGAGCGGCGGCCGGCCGGACCGGGCCGCGGGCGGGCTGAGCATCGCGGCCGGCCTCGCCTCCGGGATCGCGCCGTTCGTGCTCGGCGCGCTCGCCGACCGCGCCGGCGTGCACACCGCGTTCCTGCTCGTACCGGGCCTGCTGGCCGCGGCCCTGATCGGCGTGCTGCTGAGCCGGCGCCCTCAGACCACGGCGCCGTAGAGGGCGGCGACCTCGGGGGCGTAGCGCTTGAGGACCTCGGCCCGCCGGACCTTGAGCGACGGCGTGAGCTCCCCGCCGGCCTCGGTGAAGTCGACCGGCAGGACCCGGAACTCGCGGATCGACTCGGGCCGGGACACCGCCTTGTTGGCCTCGTCGACGGCCTCCTGCACGGTCGCCCGCAGGTCGGGGTCCTCCCGCAGCTCCGCCACCGGCGTCCCGGCCTGGCGCCCGTGCGCCGCCAGCCAGCCCGGCCAGGCGTCCTCGTCGATCGTGACCAGCGCGCCGACGAACGGCTGCCGGTCGCCGACGACCATGCACTGCCCGACCAGCGGGTGGGCCCGCAGCCGGTCCTCCAGCACGGCCGGCGCGACGTTCTTGCCGGCCGCGGTGACGATGAGGTCCTTCTTGCGGCCGGTCACCGTGAGGTAGCCGTCGTCGTCGAGCGTGCCGAGGTCGCCGGTGCGGAACCAGCCGTCGGCGAACACCTCGGCCGAGGCGGCCTCGTTGTGCCAGTAGCCGTCGAACACGTTCGCCCCGCGCAGCAGGATCTCGCCGTCCTCGGCGATCTTGACCGCGGTGCCGGGGACGGGCCGGCCGACGGTGCCGACCCGCTGCGCGTCCTTGAGGTTGAGGGTCGCGCCGGCGCTGGTCTCGGTCAGCCCGTACCCCTCCAGGACGGTGATGCCGGCGCCGCGGAAGAAGTGCCCGAGCCGCTCGCCGAGCGCGGCGCCGCCGGAGATCGCGTGGGTGCAGCGGCCGCCGAGGGCGGCGCGGATCCTGACGTACACGAGCTTGTCGAACAGGGCGTGCCGGGCCTTGAGCAGCGGGGAGACGCGGCCCTTCTGCAGCGCCTTGCTGTACGCGATCGCAGTCGCCTCGGCGGCGTCGAACACCCGCGCCCGGCCGGCCGCGTACGCCGTCTGGCGCGCGGTGTTGTACGCCTTCTCGAACACCCGCGGCACCGCCAGGATGAACGTCGGCCGGAACGCGCGCAGGTCCTCCGGCAGCCGCCGTACGTCCGCGGTGTGCCCGAGCTTGGAGCGCTGCAGCACCGAGCCGATCTCGATGACCCGGCCGAAGACGTGTGCCAGCGGCAGGAACAGCAGCGTCGAGCCGTCCTCGTCGTAGACCGGCCGCAGCACCTCGTTGCCGGCCTTGACGTCGGCGAGCAGGTTGCGGTGGGTGAGCACGCAGCCCTTGGGCCGGCCGGTGGTGCCGGAGGTGTAGACGATCGTGGCGACGTCGTCGGCCTGCACGGCGGTCCGGGCGGCCTCGGCCTGCTCGTCGGTCACCGAGGAGCCGGGCGCGATCAGCGCCGGCAGCTGGCCGAAGGTCCAGCGCAACTTCGGCGCGGCCGCGGACTGCTCGACCAGCGCCAGGTGGGCCTCGGTCTCGACCACGACCGCGACCGCCCCGGAGTCGGCCAGGATCCAGTCGACCTGCTCGGCGCTGGAGGTCTCGTACACCGGGACGACGATCGCGCCGGCGGACCAGATCGCGTAGTCCAGGAGGGTCCACTCGTACCGGGTGGCGGACATCAGCGCGACCCGCTCGCCGGGCCGGACGCCGGCCGCGATCAGCCCGCGGGAGACCGCGGTGACCTCGGCCGCGAACTCGGCCGCGGTGACGTCCTCCCAGCTGCCGTCGGACGCGCGCCGGCCGAAGCTGACGAGCTCCGGCACCTCCCGCGCGTTGTCCAGCACCATGTCGGACAGCCGGTCCCCGTCGGCGACGGTGACGATCGGCGGAACGCTCAGTTCGTGCACGAAACCTCCCCGGAACACACCCAACGTAGCGGCCGCGACCGGCATCCGGGAGCCTTGACAGGTGGCTGCGCTGGACCTGGTCGACGAGACGTTCGTCGTCGCGCACGCGGCGGCGGTGGCCGCCGTCGTCCGGGACCCGGCCCGCTGGGAGCGCTGGTGGCCGGACCTGCGGCTCGGCGTGTTCCAGGACCGCGGCGACGCCGGCGTGCGCTGGAACGTCCGCGGCGCGCTGACCGGGAGCATGGAGGTCTGGCTGGAGCCGTACGGGGACGGCGTGCTCGTGCACCACTACGTCCGCTGCGACCCGGTCGGCCGCGACACGATCACCCCGCGCGAGCGCCGCGCCCGCCAGCGCCGGGCCAAACAGGTCTTCTGGGCCCTCAAGGACGAACTCGAGGGGGACCGCCGCCCCGGCGAGGGCCGCCCCTAAGCTCGTGAGGTGCGGGTTCATGTGGTGTCCGATGTGCACGGGCGCGTGGACGCGCTGGCCCGCGCGGGCGACGGGGCGGACGCGCTGGTCTGCCTGGGCGACCTGCTGCTGTTCGTCGACTACGCCGACCACGGGCAGGGCGTGCTGGGCGAGCTGTTCGGCGCGGAGGCGGTCGGCCGGTTCGTCGCCCTGCGCACCGCCCGGCGGTACGCCGACGCCCGCGAGTTCACCCGCTCGCTCTGGGCCCAGGTCGACGACCGGGAGGCCGCGGTCACGGCCGCGGTCCGGGGGCAGTACGCCAAGCTCTTCGCCGCGTTCCCGGACCCGACCTACCTGACGTACGGGAACGTGGACGTGCCGCCGCTGTGGCCGGAGTTCGAGCGCGACGGCGTGCACGTGCTGGACGGGCAGACGGTCGCGCTGGACGGCTGGCGGTTCGGCTTCGTCGGCGGCGGGCTGCCCTCGCCGATGCGCACCCCGTACGAGGTGCCGGAGGAGGAGTACGCGGCCAAGGTCGCCGCCCTCGGCGAGGTCGACGTGCTCTGCTCGCACCTGCCGCCGGCCGTGCCGGAGCTGCTCTACGACGTGGTCGCCCGCCGCTTCGAGAAGGGCAGCACGGCGGTCCTGGACGCGATCCGCACGACGCAACCGCGATATGCCCTGTTCGGGCACGTGCACCAGCCGCTGCAACGCCGGCTGCGGATCGGCCGGACCGAGTGCGTGAACGTCGGTCACTTCCGCAGCACGGGGCAACCCTGGGTGCTGTCCTGGGAGCGGTAGCCTCTGCCGCATGGCCGACCAGTCCACCCAGTCGATCGTGATCGTCGCGCCGCCGGCCGCGATCATGGCGGTCATCGGCGACTTCCCCGCGTACCCGCAGTGGGCCGGTTCGGTGAAGTCGACCGAGGTCCTCTCCAGCGGGCCCGACGGGCGCCCCGCGCAGGTCAAGTTCATGCTCGACGCCGGGCCGATCAAGGACGAGTACGTGCTGGACTACGCCTGGTCCGGCGACGAGCGGGTGGACTGGACGCTGGTCCGGGCCAACATGCAGAGGAGCCAGCAGGGCTCGTACGTGCTGGTGCCGCGGGGGGAGACGACCGAGGTGACCTACCACCTCGCCGTCGACCTGCTGATCCCGATGCTCGGCATGCTCAAGCGCAAGGCCGAGAAGGTGATCATGGACACCGCGCTCAAGGAGCTCAAGAAGCGCGTCGAGAGTTGAGGATCGTCCTTTTCGCAGGCCGGGGCGGGGTCGGGACGACCACCGCCGCGGCGGCGACCGCAGCGCTGGCGTCGAGGTCGGCCAAGGTGCTGCTGGTCTCCGCCGGTGCGTTCGGCGTGCCGCCCGGGCCCCGGCCGGTCGCGGTCGGCGACCTGCAGGTGCTGCATCCGGACCTGCGGGCCGGGTTCGAGGCGCGCTGGCCGCTCGGTCTCGTGGCCGCGGGCGAGCTGGCGCTGCCCCCGGGCGCGGCCGAGCTGCTGACCCTCCTCGACGTCCGGGACGCGGCGGGCAACTGGGACGCGGTCCTGGTCGACGGGCTGTCGGTCGACTCGCTGCTCTCGCTGCGCGCACTGGCCGGCACCGTGGAACGGCTCTGGCCCGAGCACCAGCGGATCGTGCACCGCTCCGAGCTCACCGACACGGTGAGCGCGTTGCAGTCGGCGCTGTCCTCGGTCGAGGAGCTGCTGGCGGGCGCCTCGGTCCGGCTCGTCATCACGCCGTCGGCCTCGACGGCCGTCCGGGAGACCCTCACCGCGCTGGCCCTGCACGGGTACGCGGTCGACTCGGTCATCGCGAACCGGATGCTGCCGACCGCCGGTCCCTGGGCCACGCAGGTCCGGGCGGCGCAGGAGGAGGCGCTGGCCGGGCTGGAACCGGACGTGCCGGTGCGGCGGGCGCCGTACCTGGCGGCGGAGCCGGTCAGCCCGGACGCGCTGCTCGCGCTGGGGGAGTCGGTCTACGGCACCGCCGACCCGCTCGCGCCCTGCGTCGCGCCCGCGCCGTCGGTCACGCGGGCCGGGGACGAGTTCGAGCTGCGGCTGGCGCTGCCGTACGTCCGGCGGGGTTCGGTGACGCTGGCCCGGTCCGGGGACGATCTCCTCGTGACGGTCGGGGACCAGCTGCGACGGCTGCCGCTGCCCTCGGTGCTGCGCCGGTGCGTGGCGGTCGGCGCGTCGGCCGGGGACGGCGCGGTCCGCATCCGGTTCCGCCCCGACCCCGCGCTCTGGCCCCGCGAGGTCCCCCGATGAGCCCTCCCAACGGGTCCGCGTCCGGCGTCCCCGGATCTGCCGGTCCCGGGTCCGGCGCGTGGACGTCCGGCGCCCCGGAGTCCGGCGCGGGGTCGCCCGGCCGGTCCGGCGGTCCGGGCCCGCTCGGGGACGAGGCGCGGGCGTTCGTCGAAGCCGCTCGCGACTGGGTCGTTCGGACCTTCCCGGAGTCGCACGCGGCCGAGTGCCAGTGGTGCCCGCTCTGCCGTACGGTCGCGGCGTTGCGCAGCCCGGACGCGACCGACCGCGTCGTCACCGCCGTCACGACGGCCGCGGGGACGCTCGCCTCGCTGCTGGAGTCCTTGACCCACCCCGAGCCGCCGACCGCGCCGGCCTCGGCTCCCGCGCCGCAGGACATCCCGGTGGACGAGGCATGAGCCTGGCGATCGGGGTGGACATCGGGGGGACCAAGGTCGCCGCGGGGGTGGTCGACGAGGAGGGCGGGGTGCTGGCGCTGGTGCGCCGGCCCACGCCCGGGGACGTGGCCGGGACCGAGGACGCGATCGCGGCATGCGTGGCCGAGCTGGCCGAGCGGTACGACGTGATGGCCGTCGGGATCGGCGCCGCCGGCTGGATCGCCAACGACCGGGCCACCGTGTTGTTCTCGCCCCACCTGGCCTGGCGGGACGAGCCGCTGCGGGAGTCGCTGATCGGGCGGATCGGGCTGCCGGTGACGGTGGAGAACGACGCCAACGCGGCGGCCTGGGCGGAGTACCGGTTCGGGGCGGCGCGGGGGGAGCGGGTCGTCTGCATCGTCACGCTCGGCACCGGGATCGGCGGCGGGCTGGTCGTGTCCGGGACGCTCTATCGCGGGGCGTTCGGGGTCGCGGGCGAGTGGGGGCACATGACGGTGGTGCCGGAGGGGCGGCGGTGCGCCTGCGGCAACCGCGGCTGCTGGGAGCAGTACGCGTCGGGCACCGCGCTGGCTCGCGATGCCCGCGAGCTGGCCGAGGTCTCGCCGGTCGCGGCGCACCGGCTGCTGCAGCTGGCCGGGGGCGACCCGGCCGCGCTGACCGGGACCGACGTGACGGCCGCGGCCCGGGAGGGCGACCCGGCCGCGGTGGAGATCTTCACCGCGATGGGGCGCTGGCTCGGGCGCGGGATCGCGAGCCTGGCGGCGGCGCTGGACCCGAGCGTGGTCGTGATCGGCGGTGGGGTGTCGGAGGCCGGCGATCTGCTGCTGCGGCCGGCCCAGGAGACGTTCGCCGCGAACCTGACCGGCCGCGGGTTCCGCCCGATCGCGCCGATCCGCATCGCCGCCCTCGGCCCCGACGCCGGCCTCGTCGGCGCCGCCGACCTCGCCCGCCGCAGAGTCTGAACTTTTCTCTCGCCCACCCGACCTGCGCCGGGCCGCGTGCCGAGCGCCGGCCCCCGCGCCGCCGTGCCGGGTGCCTGCGCCGGGCGGGCCGCGCCGGGCGGCTGCGCCGGGCGGGCCGCGTCGTGCCCCGGTCGGGTGTGGCCCGGGCGCTGGGTCATAGGGTTGGCGTATGGAGTATCGCGGTCTTGGGCGTACGGGGATGCAGGTCAGTCCGCTCTGTCTCGGGGCGATGATGTTCGGCCCGTGGGGCGAGCCCGACCACGACGCGAGCACCAAGATCATCCACCGCGCGCTCGACGCCGGGATCAACTTCATCGACACCGCGGACGTGTACTCGCAGGGCGAGTCCGAGGTCATTGTCGGCACGGCGCTGGCCGGCCGGCGTGACGACGTCATCCTGGCGACGAAGTTCCACGGCCAGATGGGCGTCCCGGTCGACGCCCCGATGGGCACCCTGGGCGACCCGAACCAGCGCGGCAACTCCCGGCGCTGGATCGTCCGCGAGGTCGAGAACAGCCTGCGCCGCCTGGACACCGACTGGATCGACCTCTACCAGGTGCACCGGCCCGACGCCGGCACCGACCACGAGGAGACCCTGGCCGCGCTGACCGACCTGCGTCAGCAGGGCAAGATCCGCGCGTTCGGCACCTCGACGTACCCGGCGCACGAGGTGGTCGAGGCGCAGTGGACGGCCGAGCGCCGCGGGCTGGGCCGGTTCATGACCGAGCAGCCGCCGTACTCGATCCTGGTCCGGGGGATCGAGGCCGACCTCCTGCCGGTCACCCAGCGGTACGGGATGGGCGTGCTGCCCTGGAGCCCGCTGGCCGGCGGCTGGCTGACCGGCCGCTACCGCAAGGGCGAGGACGTGCCGCAGACGCACCGCGCCCGCCGGATCCCGGGCCGGTACGACCTGTCGGACCCGGGCAACCAGCGCAAGCTGGACGCGGCCGAGGACCTGGCCGTGCTGGCCGAGGAGGCCGGGCTGTCGCTGGTGCACCTGGCGCTGGCGTTCGTGCTCGCGCACCCGGCGGTGACCGCGCCGATCATCGGCCCGCGCACCATGGAGCAGCTCGACACGCAGCTCGGCGCGGCCGACCTGACGCTGCCGGCCGACGTGCTCGACCGGATCGACGAGATCGTCCCGCCCGGGGTGACGCTGGCCCGCGCGGACGCCGGCTACGTCGCCCCTGCTGTGAGCAACTCCGCCCTACGCCGCCGGTAGATCTCAGCGCTCGACGACCGTCATCTCGATCGAGTAGTTCTCCGAGTGGTACGCGTGCGTGCCCAGCTCGACCGCCCGCCCGGACCCGTCGTAGCTGACCCGCTCCATGGTCAGCAGCGGCGCGCCCTTGCGCAGCTTGAGCAGCCGGGCCTCGGGCGCGGTCGCGCCGCGGGCCGCGATCCGCTGGGTCGCGATCCGCAGGTGCGTGCCGCTGCCGCGCATCAGCTCGTACAGGCCGCGGGTCTGGAGCGCCTCGGTGGTCAGCACCGGCGCGAGGTCCCCCGGCAGCCAGTTGCGCATGACCGCGAGCGGGTCGTCGCCCGCGTACCGCAGCCGCTCCAGGTGCAGGACCTGTGAGCCGACCGGCACGCCGAGCCGCTCGGCCACGACCGCCGACGCCGGCACCAGCTCGCGGTCGAGGACCTCGGTGCTCGGCTGCTGGCCGGAGCGGTTCAGGTCGTCGAAGAGGCTGGTGAGGTCCATCGGCCGCTTGACCCGGCCGTGCACGACCTGGGTCCCGATCCCGCGCCGCCGCACCAGCAGGCCCCTGTCGACCAGCTCCTGGATGGCCCGGCGCATCGTCGGGCGGGACAGCCCCCACCGGTCGGCCAGGCTGATCTCGTTCTCCAGCCGGTCGCCGGGGGCGAGGTCGCCCGAGTCGATCGCGGCCTCGATCTGCCGCGACACCTGAAAGTAGAGCGGCACCGGGCTGGACCGGTCCAGATCGACCGTGAGCTCGGTCATCGAAAGCCCCCTCCGGACCCGAACGAAGCTGCGAACCCGGGCGGAGCGTACCTCACGACCGGCCCACCGGACGTCAGTATGTCCTGACATTCTGACGAACTCTTGACAACCGTTCGTAACGTGGGCGACGCTCGCGGCAACGGACCGGCCGACCGGGGGAGGTGCCCGTGCAAGCCCGATTCGATGTGGTCACGGTGGGGCGGGCGGGCGTCGACATCTACCCGTTGCAGGTCGGCCTGGGCCTGGAGGACGTCCGCACGTTCGGCAAGTTCCTCGGCGGGACCGCGGCCAACGTCGCCGTCGCCGCCGCCCGGCACGGGCTGCGGGCCGCGCTGGTCAGCCGGACCGGGGCCGACCCGTTCGGCCGGTTCGTGCACCAGGCGCTGCGGGACCTCGGCGTCGAGGACCGGTACGTCACCCCGGTCGAGGACGACCTGCCGACCCCGGTGACGTTCTGCGAGATCTTCCCGCCGGACGACTTCCCGCTCTACTTCTACCGCCGGCCGACCGCCCCGGACCTGCAGCTGACCGCGGCCCACCTGCCGGCCGAGCTGGTCCACGACGCCCGCGTGTTCTGGACCACCGGCTCGGCCCTGTCCGAACAGCCGAGCCGGGACGCGCACCTCGCGGCGTACGCGGCCCGCGGCCGGGCCCCGCTGACGATCCTCGACCTGGACTACCGGCCGATGTTCTGGCCCGACCGGGCCGCCGCGACCGCGCAGCTCTCGGCTGCGCTGGAGCACGTGACGATCGCGGTCGGCAACCTCGAGGAGTGCGAGGCCGCGGTCGGCGAGCGCGACCCGCACCGGGCCGCGGCCGCGCTGCTGGACCGGGGCCTGGACCTCGCGGTGGTCAAGCAGGGCCCGCGCGGCGTGCTGGCGATGAGCCGGGACGAGCTGGTCGAGGTGCCGCCGATCCCGGTCGAGGTGCTCAACGGGCTCGGTGCCGGCGACGCGTTCGGCGGTGCGCTCTGCGCCGGGCTGCTCGCGGGCTGGCCGCTGGAGCGGGTGATTCGGTTCAGCAACGCGGCCGGCGCGATCGTCGCGTCCCGGCTGGAGTGCTCGACCGCGATGCCGACGACCGCCGAGGTCGAGACCGCGGTCGCTGAGGCGGCAAAGGGGGAGACCGTCCGTGCCTGACGCCGTGCTCGACCTCGACCGGGTCCGGGACCTGCGCGCGCGGCGGCCGGAGGCGATCGCCGAGGCCGCCGCCGTCCGCACCCGGCGGCCGCTGGTGAGCGCCGGCGCGGGCCGGCTGCTGCTCATCGCCGCCGACCACCCGGCCCGCGGCGCGCTCGGCGTCCGCGGCGCCGCCACCGCGATGGCCGACCGGACCGCGCTGCTGGAGCGGCTGGTGCTGGCGCTGTCCCGGCCCGGCGTGGACGGCGTGCTCGGCACCGCCGACATCCTCGAGGACCTGCTGCTGCTGGGCGCGCTGGAGGACAAGGTCGTCATCGGCTCGATGAACCGCGGCGGCCTGGCCGGCGCGAGCTTCGAGCTCGACGACCGGTTCACCGGCTTCGATGCCGACTCGCTCGCGACGGCCGGGTACGACGGCGGCAAGATGCTCTGCCGCATCGACTTGGCCGACCCCGGCACGGTGTCCACTCTGGAGAGTTGTGCCCGGGCGGTCACGGGGCTGGCCGGTCACGGCCTGATGGCGATGGTGGAGCCGTTCGTCTCGCGCCGGGTCGACGGCCGGGTCCGCAACGACCTGTCCGCGGAGGCGGTGGTCACCTCGGTGGCGATCGCCTCCGGGCTCGGCGCCACCAGCGCGTACAGCTGGCTGAAGCTGCCGGTGGTGCCGGACATGGATGTGGTGATGGCCGCGACCACGCTGCCGACGCTGCTGCTCGGCGGCGACCCCGACGGCGCCCCCGCGGAGACGTACGCGGAGTGGGAGAAGGCGCTGGCCCTGCCGGGCGTCCGCGGCCTGGTGGCCGGCCGCACGATGCTCTACCCGCAGGACGGCAACGTGGCCGGCGCCGTCGACGTGGCCGCGAGCCTTGTCCACGGGAGAATCTCGTGAGCTTGCACCGTCCACACGGGACGCTGGCCCGCGACGGGTGGGCCTGTGTCGTCGACCCGGCCGAGGCCGGCTGGGCCTATTCGGGTCTGCGCACGCTGGAGCTGGCGCCGGGTGGGTCGAAGACGTTCCGGACCGGTCCGGACGAGATGCTGGTGCTGCCGCTGAACGGTGGGTGCCGGGTCAGCTGCGACGGCGAGACCGCCACCCTCGACGGCCGCCCGTCCGTCCTCGGTGGACCGACCGACTTCGCCTACCTGCCGATCGGCCGCACGGTGACGGTGTCCAGCCCGGTCGGCGGCCGGTTCGCGCTGCCGGCCGCACGCGCGACCAAGGAGCTGCCGTTCCGGGTCCAGCCGGCCGGGAAGGTGCCGGTGGAGCTGCGCGGGGCCGGCTCCTGCTCGCGCCAGGTGCACAACTTCTGCACGCCCGAGGCGTTCGAGACCGACAAGCTCATCGCCTGCGAGGTGCTCACCCCGGCCGGCAACTGGTCGTCGTACCCGCCACACAAGCACGACGAGGACCGGCCGGGCGAGTCCGTGCTGGAGGAGATCTACTGGTTCGAGGTCGCCGGCGGCGGCATGGCCTACCAGCAGGTGTACGGGACGGCGGCGGTGCTGGCCGAGGTCCGTACCGGCGACGTCGTGCTGATCCCGAGCGGCTGGCACGGCCCGTCGATGGCCGCACCCGGCTACGACCTCTACTACCTCAACGTCATGGCCGGCCCCGCCGCCGAGCGGGCCTGGCTGATCTGCGACGACCCCGCCCACGGCTGGGTCCGGACGACCTGGGCCGAGCAGGCGGTCGACCCGCGGCTGCCGTTCGGGAGGAACGCATGAGGCTCACCGTCGCGCAGGCGACCGTCCGATTCCTCGCGGCCCAGCACAGCGAGCGCGACGGCGTCCGGCAGAAGCTCTTCGCCGGCTGCTTCGGCATCTTCGGGCACGGGAACGTGGCCGGGGTCGGGCAGGCCCTGCTGGAGGCGGAGCTGCTGACCCCGGGCGCCCTGCCGTACGTGACCGCCCGCAACGAGCAGGGCATGGTGCACGCCGCCGCCGGCTACGCCCGGATGCGCAACCGGCTGGTGACCTGGGCCTGCACCGCCTCGATCGGCCCGGGCTCGTCGAACATGCTCACCGGCGCCGCGCTGGCCACGATCAACCGGCTGCCGGTGCTGCTGCTGCCCAGCGACGTCTTCGCGACCCGGGTGTCCAGCCCGGTGCTGCAGGAGCTGGAGACGCCGGCCGGCTACGACGTCACGGTCAACGACGCTTTCCGCCCGCTGTCCCGGTTCTTCGACCGGGTCTGGCGGCCGGAGCAGCTGCCGGCCGCGCTGCTCGGCGCGATGCGGGTGCTGACCGACCCGGCCGAGACCGGCGCGGTCACGATCGCGCTGCCGCAGGACGTGCAGGCCCAGGCGTACGACTGGCCGGAGGAGCTGTTCGCCGAGCGGGTCTGGCACGTGGCCCGGCCGGTGCCGGAGCCGGCCGCGCTGGAGCGGGCCGTCGCCGCGATCCGCCGCGGGCAGCGGCCGCTGCTGGTGGCCGGCGGCGGCGTGATCTACAGCGAGGCGACCGACGCGCTGCGGGCCTTCGCCGAGGCGACCGGCATCCCGGTGGCCGAGACCCAGGCCGGCAAGGGCTCGCTGCCCTACGACCACCCGCTGTCGGTCGGCGCGGTCGGCAGCACCGGCAGCACCGCGGCCAACCGGCTGGCGGCCGAGGCCGATCTGGTGATCGGCGTCGGCACCCGCTGGAGCGACTTCACCACCGCGTCCCGGACCGCCTTCGCCGCCGACGGGGTCGGCTTCGTCAACGTCAACGTGGCCGCCGTGGACACCGCCAAGCAGGCGGGGATCGGCGTGGTCGCCGACGCCCGGGCCGGGCTGACCGCGCTCACCGGGGCCCTGGCCGGCTGGCGCGTCCCGAGTGGACACAGCGCGCGGGCCACCGCGCTGGCCGCCGAGTGGGACGCCACCGTCCAGCACGCGTACGACCTCGGGCACGGCCCGCGCCCGGCCCAGTCCGAGGTGATCGGCGCGGTCAACGCCGGCACCGGCCCGCGGGACGTGGTCGTCTGCGCGGCCGGCTCGATGCCCGGGGACCTGCACAAGCTCTGGCGGACCCGCGACCCCAAGGGCTACCACGTCGAGTACGGCTACTCCTGCATGGGCTACGAGATCGCCGGCGGCCTCGGGGTCGCGCTCGCCATCCGTGATTCCGGCGAGGACGACCGCCGGGCCGTGGTGATGGTCGGCGACGGGTCGTACCTGATGATGGCGCAGGAGCTGGTCACCGCCGTGCAGGAGGGCGTCGACCTGCTCGTGGTGCTGGTGCAGAACCAGGGCTTCGCCTCGATCGGCGAGCTCTCGGAGGGCCTGGGCTCGCAGCGCTTCGGCACCCGCTACCGCTACCGGTCCGAGGGCCGGCTGGACGGCGACGTGCTGCCGGTCGACCTGGCCGCGAACGCGGAGAGCCTCGGGGTCCACGTGCTGCGGGCCACCGGCATCGAGGACTTCCGGGCCAAGCTCGCCCAGGCCCGGGCGTACTCCGGCGGGCCGGTGCTGGTGCACGTCGAGACCGACCCGCTGGTGCCGGCTCCCGGCAGCGAGTCCTGGTGGGACGTGCCGGTCGCCGAGGTGTCGCAGGTGGACTCCACCACCCAGGCCCGCAAGTCGTACGAGGCCGCGAAGGCCGGTCAGCGTCCCTACCTGGAACAGCGAGGGGAACTCTCCCGATGAGGACCATCGAGCACTGGATCGACGGCCACCCGACCGCGGGCGCCGGCACCCGGCACTCGCCGGTGTGGAACCCGGCGACCGGGGCCCAGCAGGCCCAGGTCGTGCTGGCCGAACCGTCCGATGTGGACAGCGCGGTCGCGGCGGCGACGGCGGCGTACCCGGACTGGGCCCAGGCGTCGCTGTCGCGGCGGACCAAGGTGCTCTTCGCGTTCCGGGAGCTGGTCAACGCGCGCACCGACGAGCTGGCCGAGATCGTCTCCGACGAGCACGGCAAGGTCTTCTCCGACGCCAAGGGCGAGGTCCAGCGCGGCCTGGAGGTGGTCGAGTTCGCCTGCGGGCTGCCGACGCTGCTCAAGGGCGACTACTCCGACCAGGTCTCCAGCGGCGTCGACCTCTACTCGATCCGCGAGCCGCTGGGCGTCTGCGCCGGGATCACCCCCTTCAACTTCCCGGCCATGGTGCCGATGTGGATGCACCCGGTCGCGATCGCCTGCGGCAACGCGTTCGTGCTCAAGCCGAGCGAGCGTGACCCCACGGTGTCCACGGTGATCGCGCGGCTCTGGCAGGAGGCCGGCCTGCCCGACGGGGTCTTCAACGTCGTGCACGGCGACAAGGTCGCGGTCGACGCGATCCTCGACCACCCCGGCATCGCCGCGGTCTCCTTCGTCGGCTCCACGCCGATCGCGCAGTACATCCACCAGAAGGCGACCGCGTCGGGCAAGCGGGTGCAGGCGCTGGGCGGCGCCAAGAACCACGCGATCGTGCTGCCCGACGCCGACCTCGACTTCGCCTCCGACCACCTGGTCGCGGCCGCGTTCGGGTCGGCGGGGGAGCGCTGCATGGCGATCTCGGCCACCGTCGCGGTCGGCTCTGCCGCGGACGCGCTGGTCGACGTGCTCAGCGAGAAGGCCCGCAAGGTGACCGTCGGCTCCGGGCGGGACAAGGACAGCGAGATGGGCCCGGTCGTCACGGCCGCGGCCAAGGAGCGGATCGAGAGCCTCATCGGCACCGGGCAGCGGCAGGGCGCGACCCTCGCGGTCGACGGCCGCGGCCTGGTCGTGCCGGGATTCGAGGGCGGCTTCTTCGTCGGCCCGACGGTGATCGACCGGGTCACCGCGGAGATGGACGTCTACCGCGAGGAGATCTTCGGCCCGGTCCTCTCGGTGCTGCGGGCCGACTCGGTGGACGAGGCGATCGCCCTCGTCAACGCCAACCGGTACGGCAACGGCACGGCGGTGTTCACCAACTCCGGCGAGGCCGCCCGGCGGTTCGTGCGCGGCGTGCACGTCGGGATGGTCGGGGTGAACGTGCCGATCCCGGTGCCGATGGCCTACTACTCCTTCGGCGGCTGGAAGGACTCGCTGTTCGGGGACAAGCACGTGCACGGCCCCGAGGGCGTGTCCTTCTACACCCGGGCGAAGGTCGTCACGGCCCGGTGGCCCCGGGTCGAGCACTCCTCCGACGCCAGCTACCACTTCCCGACCGCGACCTGACCCTCCACAGTGGACAAGAGGTGACCGACGTGACCATGCGCCGCCTGCGACTCGGCAGCTGCCCCGACTCCTGGGGCGTCTGGTACGCCCAGGACCCGCTGCAGACGCCCTGGAACCGGTTCCTGGACGAGCTGGCCGGGGCCGGCTACGAGTGGCTCGAGCTCGGTCCGTACGGCTACCTGCCGACGGACCCGGCCCAACTTGCCGACGAGGTCGCCGGCCGCGGCCTGACCGTCGCCGCCGGCACGGTCGCCGGCCACAGCGCCCTCTACGACCCGGACGCCTTCGCCTCGATCGAGGCCGCCACCCGGGACGTCGCGGCGCTGACCGCCGCGCTCGGCGCGAAGCACCTCGTGTTCGTGCCGGTGCCGGGCTATCGCGACGACCGCACCGGCGCGTTCCTGCGCGAGGCCGAGCTGGATGCCGGGGAGTGGGCGACGATGACCGCCGCGATCGACCGGCTCGGCCGGATCGTCGCGGAGGAGTACGGCCTGACGCTGGCCTTCCACCCGCACGCCGACTACCACGTGGAGACCCAGAAGCAGACCGAACGGTTTTTGGACGACACCGACGCCCGTTACGTCTCGCTGTGCTTGGACACAGGCCACCTTGCCTACAGGCGGGCCGACGTGCCCGGGATCGTGCGGTCCTACCCGGACCGGATCGGCTACGTGCACATCAAGCAGATGGACCCGGCGATCGTGGCCCGGGCCGAGGCCGAGGGGCTGGCGTTCGGCCAGGCCGTCGCGCTCGGTGCCAGCTGCGAGCCGCCCGCCGGGCTGCCCGACGTTCCTGCTGTCCTTTCCGCACTGTCCGAACTGGACGCCGAGCTGTTCGTCGTGGTCGAGCAGGACATGTATCCGGTCGACTTCGACCTGCCGCTGCCCATCGCCACCCGGACGAGGGCATATCTGAACTCCGAAGGCCTCGGGGGCACCACCCACCCGGCCTGATCCTCCGGAAACCGCACCTCTCACCCCTTCTCCCCGTACCGGCCGGACCGACCGGCCACCCCAGAGAGGACATCCCCGATGAAGTGGACTCCATCGCGTCGCCTGTTCCCGGCGCTGACCCTCACCGCCGTCGCGGTCCTCGCCCTCGCGGCATGCAGCGGCGGCGGGAGGGTGAAGCCGACCGACAGCTCCAACAGCACCGGGGCGGGCGACAACTCCGGTTACACGATCGCGATGATCACGCACGAGACGCCGGGTGACACGTTCTGGGACAAGATCAAGGCCGGGGCGCAGCAGGCGGCGAAGAACGAGGGCATCACGCTGAAGTACTCCAACGACCCGGACGCCTCCAAGCAGGCGACCCTGATCCAGAACGCGGTGGACTCGAAGGTCGACGGGATCGCGACGACGCTGGTGACGCCGGACGCCCTGGCGGGCTCGGTGAAGGCGGCGACGGACGCGAAGATCCCGGTGGTCGG
>DASYKU010000139.1 GCA_035995165.1 Mycobacteriales bacterium | reverse complement strand
CCACTGCATCGTCGAGGTGATGCCCGGCGGGGTGTGCTCGTCGACGAACTTCTGCACCAGCGGCCGCAGGTCCGCGCCGCGCTGGTCCGGGACCAGCCGGAAGGACAGCTTCGCAGACGCGTCGGTGGGCACGATCGTCTTGTGGCCGGGGCCGGTGTAGCCGCCCCACATGCCGTTGACCTCGGCGGTCGGCCGGGCCCAGATCCGCTCCAGCGTGCTGTAGCCGGCCTCGCCGGCCGCCGCCCGGGACCGCGCCGGGCCGGCCAGCCACTCCTGCTCGTCGAAGGGCAGCCCGCCGTACTTCTTCCGCTCGTCGTCGCCGACCGGCAGCACCGCGTCGTAGAAGCCGGGGATCGCGATGCGCCCGTCCTCGTCGTGCACCGCGGCGAGCAGGTGGGCCAGCGCGGTCAGCGGGTTGGGCACCGCGCCGCCGAACGAGCCCGAGTGCAGGTCGACGTCCGGGCCGTGGAAGTCGATCTGGCAGCCGACCAGGCCGCGCATGCCGACCGTGGTGGTGGGGAAGTCGCGGGCGAACACACCGGTGTCGGTCACCACGGTCACGTCCGAGGCGACCCGGTCCTTCTGCGCCCGCAGCAGGTCGGCGAAATGCGGCGAGCCGGACTCCTCCTCACCCTCGATCAGGAAGCGCAGCGTGACCGCGGGGGTGTCCCTCTTCGTGGCGGCGAGGTGGGCGCGCAGGCCGAGCAGGTGGAACAGCAGCTGGCCCTTGTCGTCGGCAGCGCCGCGGGCGAACAGCTCCTCGCCCCGGATCGTCGGCTCGAACGGCGGGGTGACCCACTTCTCCACCGGGTCGACGGGCTGGACGTCGTGGTGTCCGTACACGAGGACGGTCGGCGCGTCCGGCTCGGCCGCGGGCCACTCGGCGAACACGGCCGGGGAGCCGCCGGCGTCCCAGATCTCGACGGTCGGGAAGCCGTCCCGGGTGAAGGCGGCGGCGAGCCAGTCGGCGCTCGCCTTCACGTCCGCAGCGTGCGCCGGATCGGCGCTGATCGACGGGATCCGCAACCACGCGTCGAGATCGGCGTGCAGCGTCGCCCGGTTGGCCTCGACGTACTCCTTCTCCGCAGTCACGCCCGCAGCGTAATGGCCGCTTCGGACCGGTACGCACGGGCTAGCGTCCCGGGACGTGGCAGACCTGAGACGTACGACGCTCATGGTCGGCGCGGGCGCCGGGATCGCCGGCGACGGGCTCTTCCTGACCGCCCTGGCCTGGAGCGTCCTGCAGGTCACCGGCTCGCCGCCGCAGCTCTCGCTGGTGCTGGGCACGCTCACCGTGGTGCCGCTGGTCGCGGCGCCGCTCGCCGGGCAGCTGGTGGACCGCCGCCGCGCTCCGGACTGGCTGGCCGGCTCCGAGCTGACCGCGGCCGTGGTCCTGCTCGCGGCGGCCGCCTGGTTGAGCCGCTACCAGCCCGGGCTGCCGTTCTTCCTGGCCGTCGCGCTGGCGGTGCCGCTGTTCGCGTCGCTGTCCGGGACGGGGCTGGCGGTGATGCTGGCCCGGCTCAGCGCGCCCGGCACGGTCGCCGGGACGATGGCCCGCTACCAGGTCGCGTCCCGGGCCGGGCGGGTCGCCGGGCCGCTGCTCGGCGGTGCCCTCGTCGCGGTCGGGGACCTGCGGCTGTGCTGCCTGGTCGACGCGCTGTCGTACGTGGTCTCGGGCGGGGCCTGGCTGCTCGCCCGGCGGTCCCTGCTGGCCGCCGCCGGGCCGCGGCAGCAGAGCGTCCGGCGCGGCTTCACCGCCGGCGCCCGGTACGTGGCGGCCGACCGGGCCCTGCGCGAGCTGGTCGCCGGCGCGCTGCTGGCCAACGCCTCGATCAGTGCGGTGAACGTGACGCTGCCGCTGCTCGCGGCCGGTCCCCTGCACGCCGGCTCGGGCACGTACGGGCTGCTGCAGTCCGCGTTCCAGGTCGGGATGCTGCTGGCCGCGACCGTCCTGTCGCTGCGGCCGCTGCCGGACCGGCTGCTCGGCGACCGGCGCGCGCTCGGGACCGCGCTGGCCGGGCTCGGGGCGAGCTTCGGGCTGCTGGCCGCGAGCCGGGTCGTGCCGATGGCGGTCGCGGCCACGCTGCTGGCCGGGATCGCGCTCAGCGTGACGTCGCTGATCTCCGACACCCGGCTCGTCACCGAGGTCCCGGCCGCGCTGCAGGGCCGGGTGCTGGGGCTGGTCGCGGGGCTGGCCGGGGCGTTGCGGCCGGCCGGGACGCTGGCCGGCGGCGTGGTCGCCGGGCTGCTCGGAGCGGCCGTCGCGACCGGGGCCGGGGCGCTCGGGCTGGCCGGGCTCGGCTGCTGGTACGTGCTGCGGGCACCGGGTCGCGTCGCCCCGGAGGCGGCGGGCCCGTAGGGTTTCCGGGGTGCGGCTGGCCAGCTTCAACATCCTCAACGGCAGGTCCCTGTCCGACGGCGAGGTCGACGCCGGCCGGCTGCGGGACGCGGTGAAGCTGCTGGACGCGGACGTGCTCGGGCTGCAGGAGGTCGACCGCGACCAGCCCCGGTCCGCCGGGCTGGACCTGACCGCGGAGGCGGCGGCCGCGATGGGCGGCGAGGGCCGGTTCGCCCCGGCGATCCTGGGCACGCCGGGCGAGCAGTGGCGGCCGGCCCGGGACGGGGACGCCGGCGCGTCCGGGCCCGCGTACGGGATCGGGCTGGTGAGCCGGCTGCCGGTGACGCGCTGGCTGGTGACCCGGCTGCCGTCCGCGCCGGTGCGGTCGCCGATCCTGATCCCCGGGCGGCAGCGCAAGATCCTCTGGCTCAAGGACGAGCCGCGGGTGCTGATCGCGGCCGTGCTGGAGACGACGGCCGGACCGATGACCGTGGCCAACACGCACCTGTCGTTCGTGCCGGGGTGGAACGGGGCCCAGCTGCGGCGGGCCGCGCGGGCGGTGCGGTCGCTGCCGGCGCCGCGGGTGCTGCTCGGGGACCTCAACCTGCCGGGCGCGCTGCCGCGCTGGCTGACCGGGTGGACGGCGCTGGCGGTGGGGGTGCCGACGTTCCCGGCGCCGGACCCGCGGGTGCAGCTGGACCACGTGCTGGCGCACGGCCCCGGGCTGCCACGGGTCGCCGCGGCCGGTGCCCGCGAGATGGCGCTGTCGGACCACTGCGCCCTCATCGTCGACCTGGGCGAGCCCCGCCACGACGGCATGACCGATCCCCTGCGCTGACGGAGGAGATGGTCCGATGACCCGGTCCTGGCCGACGGCCGAGATCGACCCGGTCCGGCGGCTGCGGGTCATGGCGGCAGCCGTGCACGCGCCGATGTACGTCGAGGAGGTTCTCGACGCGCCGTTCGAGACGGTGTGGGCGGTGGCCTCCGACCTGGAGCGTGAGCTGCCGCGACTGGTCCGGGCGATGCGCTCGTTCACGATCCTGGAGCGCCGGGACGAGACGATGACCGCCCGTGCGGTCTCCGCCGTCGGTCACCGGGCCGCGTTCGACGTGGTGCTGCGGCCGGGCTGGTGCCTGATGCAGAGCAGGTACGTCGTGGGCGGCATGGCCGCGGTGCCCGAGGGCGGCAAGACCCGCTTCGCCGTGCTGGGCGCGAGCCGCGCCGTCAGCGGCACGGTCTTCGAGCCGGCCGGGCGGAACCTGGGCCGCAGCATGCTGCGCCGGCTCCGCCAGAGCCTCCCCGCCTGACCCTCAGCGCGCGAACAGCGCGCGGGCCGCGGCGGCGACCTCGTTCGGGCGCTCCTCCGGCAGCCAGTGCCCGGCCCCGGGCAGGATCTCCACCCGCAGGTCGTCGGCGTGTCCCTGGCCGCCGCCGAGCACCGCGGGCGGGAAGACCGGGTCCCGGTCCCCGCCGAGCAGCAGGGTCGGCACCGTCAGGTGCTGCTTCGCGTTCCGGTTGAGCATCAGCGCCGGGATGTCCCGGACGGTGAACAGCCGGTGCAGCGCCTCGCCGGCCCGGGCCGCGCCCGGCACCCGGCCGGCCGCGACGTACTCCTCGAGGACCGGCTCCCGCATCGCGGCCCGGTCGCCGAGCCCGCGGCGCAGCAGGAACCGGGTGTACGCCGGCCAGTGCCGCTGGGCCAGCCGCCCGAGCCCGGGCGCCTCCAGCACGGTCGTGTACCAGAACCGCCAGGAGCTCGGCGCCAGGTGCCGGTGCTCCGGCCAGGGATGCACGATGTTCAGGGCCAGGAAGTGCCCGAACCGCTCGGGCGCGCGCAGGCAGGCGAAGAACCCGGCCCAGGCCCCCCACTCGTGCCCGACCAGGTCGACCCGGTCCAGCTCCAGCGCGTCGAGCAGGGCGATCAGGTCGGTGACCCGGTCCGCGGTGGTGTAGCCGGTCCTCGGCTTGTCCGACCAGCCGAAACCGCGCAGGTCGACGCTGAGCACCCGGTGGTCGGGGGCGAGCCGGGCCGCGACGTCGCGCCAGGCGAACCAGTGCTGGGGGAAGCCGTGCAGCAGGACGACCGGGGCGCCGGAGCCGATCTCGGCCACGTGCAGGCCGACGCCGCCGGCGTCCACCTGCCGGTGGGTGACGCCGGGGAGCTCCGGCATCGGCCTTTCCTCGCTGCGTACGGACATCAGCCGCTGCTCCCTCCGGGACGCGACCGGTCCGGCCGCCGACACGAGAGAAGAGGCACCGCAAGCGCGTCGCGTTCCCCGGCCCGGCCGATCGTGTCGGCGACGGTCAGGTCGCCTCCCACTCCCTGCGGAAGTTGCGCCGGGCCCGGAACAACCGGGTCCGTACGGTCGGGGGCGGCACCGACAGGATCGCCGCCACCGCCGCTTGGTCCAGCCCCTCCAGGTCCCGCAGCACCAGCACCGCCCGGTGCTGCGGGCTCAGCCGGGACAGCACGTCCCGTACGTCCGCGGCCAGCTCCGGGTCGTCCCGGCCGGGCACCTCGCCCAGCTCAGCGGTTCGCTGCCGGCCGGACCGCGTGGCCACCCGGACCGCCTCCCGGACCGCGATCGAGCGGACCCAGCCGAACAACGCCGCCGGCTCGGTGAGCTGCGGCAGCGCCCGGAAGACCGCGATCAGCGCCTCCTGGGCGGCGTCCGGGCCGTCCTGCACGGCGATCGACCCGCACAGCCGGCCCACGTACGGCGAGATCTCGGCGAGGACCTGGTCCATCGCGATCGCGTCGCCCTGCTGGGCCCGGCGTACCAGCTCGGTGCGGCGCTCGGCGTCGGCCGTCATCGAGCTCCCACCGAACCTTCCTACCGCATCGGCGTCCGGCGGGCCTCGGCCCGCCGCCCGACCGGGGGAGACTGGGACGATGGACAGCGCAGTTCCGGTTGACATTCAGGGCCTGGTTTTCGACGTCCGGATCGGCGGGCCCGAAGACGGGCCGGCCGTGCTGTTGTTGCACGGATTCCCGGAGAACTCCGGGATGTGGGCCGGCGTCACGCCGGCGCTGCAGGAGGCCGGGCTGCGGACGGTCGCGCCGGACCAGCGCGGCTACTCCCCCGGTGCCCGGCCCGACGGGGTCGAGGCGTACTCGATCCACCACGTGGTCGCGGACGCGCTCGGGCTGCTCGACGCGCTCGGGCTGCGGACCGCGCACGTGCTCGGGCACGACTGGGGCGCGGTCGTGGCCTGGAACCTCGCGGTCCGGCACCCGGACCGGGTCGCCACGCTGACCGCGGTGAGCGTCCCGCACCCGGCCGCGCACGCCGCCGCGCTGCGGACGGATCCGGAGCAGCAGCGGCGCTCGGAGTACCTCGCGGTCTTCCGCCGGCCGGACTCCGAGCAGCTGCTGCTGGCGGACGGCGCGCGCCGGCTGCGGCGGATGTTCGGGCCGGTGCCGGCGGACGAGTTCGTCGTGCCGCTGACCGAGCCGGGCGCGCTGACCGGCCCGCTGAACTGGTACCGGGCGATGAGCCGGGCCGACATCGAGGGCCTCGGCCCGGTCACCGTCCCGACCACGTACGTCTGGGGCACGGACGATCTCGCGGTGAGCCGGGTCGCGGCCGAGGACTGCGCCGTGCACGTGACCGGGCCGTACCGGTTCGTGGAGCTGCCCGGCGTCTCGCACTGGGTCCCCGAGCAGGAGCCGGACGTCGTCGCCGACCTCGCCCTCGACCGGATCAGCGGCCGGTAGGGATCGACTCGACCAGGGCGTGCAGGCCGGCCGCGCCGAGCAGGTCGATCGGCGCCACCGTACGGTCCGCGCGGACGTGGTGGAACGCGGCCCGGACCAGCTCGACCGGCGTACCTGACAGCTCGGCCCAGGCCAGCCGGTACGCGGCCAGCTGGACCGAGGCCGCGGACGGGTCCCGCGGCGGGTCGCCGGTCTTCCAGTCCACCACCGTCCAGCCGCCGTCCGGGTCGGCGAACACGGCGTCGATCCGGCCCCGGACCACCACCCCGCCGACCACGGTCTCGAACGCGACCTCGACCTCGTCCGGCACCCGGTCGGCCCAGGCGCTGGCCAGGAACCGCTCCTGCAGCAGGGCCAGCTCCGAGTCCGGCGCGGCCTCGGCGTCGGCCGAGCCGGGCAGCTCGTCCAGGTCGAGCAGCCGCTGGCCGCCGTACCGCTCCTCCAGCCAGGCGTGGAAGGCGGTGCCGCGGCGGGCCAGCGGGGCCGGCCGGGTCGGCACCGGGCGGCGGACCCGGCGGGCCAGCGCGAGCGGGTCGCGGGCCAGCGTGACCAGGTCGGTGACCGCGAGGTGGCCGGGCAGCGGGACGTCCGCGGTGGCCGGGCCGGCCGCGATCCGGGCCCGCTCGGCCAGCAGGATCTCGGCCTCCCGCTGCCAGCCCAGCGCGAGCAGGTCCTCCTCGGCGAACAAGGTCCCCTCGTCCACCGGCGCGGACCCGGCCAGCGCCGAGCGGACCAGCGACGCACCCTGCTCGACCAGCGGCCGCCGGGCCCCGAGCGGGTCGGCCGGCCACGGCATCGGCGCGGGCGGCGGCAGCGGGTTGGCCGCGTCCTCGGGCGGCGGGTCGGCCCACTGGTCGACCTGGACGCCGCGGACCAGCCGCAGTTCGGACAGGAACGGCGACGGCCCGCGCGGCCGGACCGCGGTGTCCCACCAGTAGCCGGAGGCCAGCAGCAGGTGCCGGGCCCGGGTCACGGCCACGTACGCCAGCCGCCGCTCCTCCCGGACGGCCCGCTCCTTGCACGCCGCCACGAAGTCCTTGCGGGCCTCGTCGATCCCCTTCTGGTCCCGCGGCGTGACCACGTCGAAGACCGGCAGGTCCGAGCCGTCCCCCCGCAGCGGGTACGGCAGGGTCGGCGCGCTGGTGGCCCAGCCCGAGCCCCGGGTGGACAGCAGGTCCGGGAAGACATCGTGGGTGAGCCCGGGTACCGCGACCACGTCCCACTCGAGCCCCTTCGCTGCATGCACGGTCAGCACTTGGACCCGGTCGGTGTCGACGTCGACCACGCCCGCCTCCAGCCCCCGCTCGGCGTCCTCGGCCGCGGCCAGGTAGGCCAGGAACGCGCCCAGCGTGGGCATCTCGGCGTCGACCGAGAAGTCGGCCGCGACCTCGGCGAACCGGTCCAGGTGGGCCCGGCCGGCGGCACGGTCCCGGTCCGGCGCGGCCGCGACCTCGACGTCCAGCAGCAGCGTCCGCTCGACGTCGGCGACCAGGTCCGGCAGCGGCTGCGCGGTCCGCCTGCGCAGCGCGGCCAGCTCGTCGGCGAGCCGGGCCATCCGCTCGAAGCCGACGGCCGAGTAGGGCTCGGGCGGGCCGAGGTCGTCCAGGGCCTCGACCAGGCTGGCGTCCGAGACCACGTCCCGGGTGCCCTGCGCGGCCTCCTCGTGCCGGGCCGCGAGCGCCCGGGCCCGTTTGCCGAGCGCGGCCACGTCCTTGCCGCCGACCCGCCAGCGGGCGCCGGTGAGCAGCCGGGCCAGCGCCGCGCCCGCGGTCGGGTCGCTGACCACCTGCAGCGTGCTGACCAGGTCCCGGACCTCGGGGGTGGCCAGCAGCCCACCCAGGCCGACCAGCTCGACCGGCACGCCGCGGGCCCGCAGCGCGCCCGCGACCAGGTCGAACTGGCTGCGCCGGCGGCAGAGCACGGCCACGCTGCGGCCGCCCGCGCCGCCCGCGCCGGCCCGCCGGTCGGCCGCGTCGGCCCGCCAGACCGCGGCGATCTCGCCTGCGACCCAGTCGGCCTCGCCGGTGACGGTCTCCAGCAGCGCGGCCCGGACCTGGCCCGGCTCGCCCCGCGGCCCCGGCGTCAGCGACGGCACGTTCTCCCGGATCTCGACCGACAGCGCGTTGGCCACGTCCAGGACGAGCTCGTCGTTGCGGAACGAGGTCGACAGCGGCAGCACCGGGGCGGGGTCGCCGCCGCCGGTCCGGAAGTGCGCGGCGAACCGGTGCAGGTTGTTCGCGCTGGCGCCGCGCCAGCCGTAGATGGCCTGGGCCGGGTCGCCGACCGCGGTGACGGCGTGGCCGCCCGGTCCGTACAGGGCCCGCAGCAGGGTGAGCTGGGCGTGGCCGGTGTCCTGGTACTCGTCCAGCAGCACCACCGCGTACCGGGCCCGCTCAGCCCGGCCGACCTCGGCGAAGCGGTCCGCGACCCGGGCCGCGATCGCCATCTGGTCGCCGAAGTCCATCGCCCGGGCGTCGTGCTTGGCCCGCGTGTAGCGGTCGACCAGCGGGAGCAGGGCGACCCGGGAGGCGGCGCGGTCCAGCAGCTTGCGCACCTCCGCGTACGGCTCCCCGGCGACGCCGCGGCCACTCGCCGACCGACGCGGCCGGGCCAGCACGCGCGTACGCAGGTCGTCGGTCCAGCGCCGCAGCTCGTCCGGCTCGACCAGGTGCTCGGCCAGCTCGCCGGCCAGGTCCAGCACCCAGTTGGTCACCGTGGACTCGGCGTTGTCCAGCTCCGGCACGTCCAGGTCGTACGTGCGGACCACCTTCTGGGCCAGCTGCCAGGTCATCGCCTCGGTGAGCAGCCGGACGCTGGGCTCGACCCCGAGCCGCAGCGCGTGCTCGGACACCAGCCGCCCCGCGTACGCGTGGTACGTCGAGACCGCGGGCTCGCCCGCCAGCGCCGGGTCGCCGGCCGGCCCGGACGCGCCCAGGAACGTGCGCAGCTGCCCGAGCCGGACCCGGATCCGCCCGGCCAGCTCGCCCGCGGCCTTGGTGGTGAAGGTCAGCCCCAGGATCTGGTCCGGCCGGACGTACTCGTTCGCGACCAGCCAGAGCACCCGGCCGGACATCGTCTCGGTCTTGCCCGACCCGGCCCCGGCCACGACCACGGCCGGCGCCAGCGGCGCCCCGATGACGGCCGCCTGCTCGTCGGTCGGCGGCGGCAGCCGCAACGCGGCCGCCAGCTCCTGCGGCGACCACCTCGGCGCGGTCACCGCTCCGCCGGACCGCGATCGGCCCCCCGACGGGGTCCCCGGGCGGGGCAGGGGATGGGGCTCACTCCGTGACCTGGCGGCCGGTGTCGGTGGCCGGGCAGGAGGACCGGGTCGCGCAGACCCGGCAGAACAGCCCCGGCTTGGCGTGGAACACGTCGCCGCCCATCCCGGCGGCCGCGTCCTGGATCTGGATCCGGGCCCACTCCGGGTCGGTGTCCTGGGCCAGCGGCGGCTGCTCCTGGGTCCGGTTGCGCTCGGCCGCCGTCCCGAGGTTGACCAGCAGGCCGCCGCCCGGCTCGGCCGCGCCGAACGCGCCCTCGGCCACCGCCAGCTGGTACGAGCCGAGCTGGGGGTGGCGGGCCAGCTCCCCGTCGCGGGGCTTGCTGCGCCCGGTCTTGAGGTCGACCACCACCAGCCGGCCCTCGTCGTCGCGCTCCAGCCGGTCGATCCGGCCGGTCAGCGTGGCCGGGTGGCCGCCGTCGGTGGCCGGCGGGACCGTGACCGAGAACGGCACCTCGACGTCGACCAGCACGTACCGGGCGCGGGAGGAGCGTTCCCAGCGCAGGAACGTGCCGAGCATGTCCCGGGCCCGGGCCCGTTCCCGGCGGGTGGTCCAGGCGCCGCCGAGGTCGAGCCGGTCCAGCGCCGCCTCCAGCCGCTCTCCCAGCTCGGCCGGGTCCTCGACCCCGTCGGTGACCGCGCTCGCGGCGACCGCGTGCAGGGCGGTGCCGACGGACTGGGCGGCCTGCTCGGAGCCGCGGGCCCCGACCGCCTCCATCAGCCAGCGCAGCTCGCAGCCGATGAACCGGTCCACGGCCGAGGGCGAGACCCGGACGGCCGCGCCGTCGGCGGCCAGCGGCGACGGGTCGGACAGCCCGGCCAGGCCCCACCAGCTGTCCGGGTCGGCGCCGCGGACCCCGGCGGTGGCGAGGCGGGCCAGCTCGGTCGCGGCCGCGCGCCGGCGGGTGTCGACCTGCTTGGCGTCGCTCACCACCGCCCGCAGCTCCGCCACCAGGGCCGGCAGCGACAGTGCCCGGGGCACGCTCGTCACCGCGCGGGGCTCGCCGGGCGGCGGCGGGTCGAGCTCGTCCAGGAACCGGGACGGCTGGTCCTCCTCGCCGGCCACCCCGGACACGATCAGCAGCCGCTTGGCCCGGGTGACCGCGACGTAGAACAGCCGCCGCTCCTCCTCCAGCAGCGGGGCGACCGGGGACAGCTCGGACGGCTCCCGGCCGGCGGCCACGTCGACCAGGTCCTCGACCCCGAGCAGGGTGCCGCGCCGGCGCAAGTCCGGCCAGACGCCCTCCTGGACGCCCGCGACGGCGACGACCGTCCACTCCAGACCCTTGGCCGCGTGCGCGGTCAGCAGCCGTACGGTGTCGCCGGTCGGCGCCTTGGCGGCCAGCGTGTCGCCCGGGATCTGCTGCGCGAGCAGGTGGTCGACCAGCACCCGCGGGCCCGAGCGGGGCAGCCGGTCGACGAAGTTCGCGGCCGCGTCGAACAACGCGACCATCGCGTCCAGGTCCCGGTCCGCGCCCGCGCCGACCGGGCCGCCCTGCCGGGACTGGCGCTGCCACTGCTCGCCCAGCCCGGAGGCCGACCAGACCGCCCAGAGCACCTCCTCGGCGCTGCCGCCCTCCCGCGCGGTGGCCCGGGCGGTGGCCAGCAGCCAGCCGACCCGGCGGGCCGGGACGCCGGCGTCGCCCGCGGCCGCCCGCACCATCCGGTCCACGGCCGCGACCGCGGCGGCCACCCCGGGCTCCCGGCCGGGGCCCGGGTCGGCGGTCGCCCGGGCGTCCTTGAGCAGGCTGACCAGCAGGTCGGCCGAGCCGCCGGCGCCGCCGGCGACGAGGTCGAGCCGGCGCAGCTCCTGCCGCAGCCGGCGCAGCGACAGCGCGTCGGCGCCGCCGAGCGGCGAGGTCAGCAGCGTGAGCGCGGCGTCCTCGTCCAGCGGGTCGGGCCCGGTCTCCGCCCGCAGCCGGCCGTGCTCGCCGGGCGAGCGCAGCCCCCACAGCGCGCACTCCAGCAACCGCAGGAACGGCGCGACCGCGGGCTGCGCGACCAGCGGCACCTCGTCGCCGGCCACGCTGGAGGGCACGCCGGCCACGGCCAGGGCCCGTCGCAGCGCCGGCAGGTGCCGCTCGGTGGAGCGGACGATCACCGCCATCTCCCGCCACGGCACCCCGTCGAGCAGGTGCGCGGCCCGCAACCGGTGGGCCACGTACGCGGCCTCCTCGCCGGGGGTGCGCAGGGTGTGCACCTCGACCCGGCCCGGCGGCGTACCGCGGACCGGCGCCAGCGCGCGGTGCCGGGCCGGGCCGGGCAGCCGGGCCGCGATCCGGCGCGAGTACCGCAGCAGCACCTCGCCCGAGCGCCGGGACGCGCCCAGCGCCACCACCGGCACCGGCGTCCCGTCGGCCGGCGCGAACACGTCCGGGAAGCGCCGGATCGCGGACGGGTCGGAGCCGCGGAAGGCGTAGATCGACTGGTCCGGGTCGCCGACCACGACCAGCTCGTCGGCACCGGCCGCGAGCATCCGCAGCAGCTCCTCCTGGGCCGGGTCCAGGTCCTGGTACTCGTCCACGAACACCCGCCGGCGCCGGGCCCGCTCCCGGGCCAGCAGCTCCGGGTCCGTGCTCAGCGCGTCCAGCGCGGCCCGGATCAGCTCCGCCGGGTCGTACGCCTCCGGGCCGTCGCCGGCCGACAGCGCGGTGACGTCGAGGTACTCGTCGAAGAAGTGCGCGGCCGCGACCCAGTCGTCCCGGCCGCGGTCCCGGCCCCAGTTGGCCAGCCGGTTCGGGCCGACGCCGCGCTCGACCGCCCGCAGCAGCAGGTCACGCAGCTCCGTCGCGAACCCGCGGGTGAGCAGGGCGGGCCGGAACTCCTCCGGCCACTGCCCGGTGCCGAGCTCGACCTCGCCGCCGAGCAGCTCCCGGACGACCAGGTCCTGCTCCGGCCCGGACAGCAGCCGCGGGCCGCGCTCCCCGCGGGCGACGGCCTGCGCCCGCAGCAGCCCGAACGCGTACGAGTGGAAGGTGCGGGCCAGCGGCTCCCGGGTGGTGCGGGCCAGCCGGGCGGTGATCCGCTCCCGCAGCTCGGTCGCCGCCCGCCGGCTGAACGTGAGCAGCAGCAGCGACTCCGGGTCGGCGCCGGCCTCGACCCGCCGGACCGCGGCCTCGACCAGCGTGGTGGTCTTGCCGCTGCCCGGGCCGGCCAGCACCAGCAGCGGGCCGCCGCGGTGGTCGGACACGGCCTGCTGCCCCGGCTCCAGGACAGGGACGCCGGAGGCACGCGGGGCCGGGCGAACCAACCGGTACGCGCTCGACCCGCGTGCCTCCCCCGGAACGGACACGCCGACGATGGAACCACGACATCACGCGGTGCGTGCGGTCCCCCGCCGGTACGGTGCGCGGTTCACCCCGATGCGCGATCACCGGCCGCGTCGTGGTCACTTCCCGTGGCGGCGAGAGTGCGGAATCCGTCCCGCCAGCTCGGGTACGCCGGGGTCCAGTCGAGCTCGCGCCGGGCCTTCGCGTTGGACATGCCGCGGGCCGTGGTCATCATGACCATGCCCTGGTCGCCCAGCAGCGGGCGGGCCAGCCAGGCCGGCACGTGCCGGGGCGGCGGCGCGCCCAGCGCGGCGCAGAGCTCCGGCAGCCACTCCCGGACCGGCGCCGGCTCGTCGTCACAGACGTTGTAGATCCCGGCCGCACCGCGCTCGACCGCCGCCACGGTGGCCGACGCCGCATCGTCGATGTGGCAGAACGACCAGACCCCGGCGCCGTCGCCCACGACCGGGAACTTGCGCTGCCGGACCATGTCCACGTGCACGCCGCCCGGGCCGAGCGAGGTGCCGGGGCCGTAGAAGCCGCCGTAGCGCAGGGCGAGGCCCTCGCCGTACCCGGTCACGGCCTCCTCGAGGTGCACGAGCGCGGCCAGCGAGCTGACGGCGCCCGGCACCGGGGTCGGGTCGAGCGGGTCGGTCTCGGCCTTCGCCGGCCCGCCGGTCCGCGCGTACGGCCAGCCGCCGAAGCTCTGCGCGACCACCCGGCGCACGCCGGCGGCCCGGCCCGCGGCCAGCAGGACGTCGGTGCCCTCGGTCCGCAGCCGGTTGGTCTCCTCGAACCCGCTCGAGAACTTGCGGAAGCTGCCCATCCCGGACAGCGCGGTGAGCTCGTGCACGAGCACGTCCGGGGCGGCGGCCTCGACCGCGGCGGTCACCGCGGCCCGGTCCAGCGGGTCGAGCACGGCCGGCTCGGCGCCGAGGAACCGCAGCCGCTCGGCCTTGCCCCGGTGGCGGGTGGTGCCGACCACGGTGTGCCCGCTGGCGACGAGCTGCGGCACGAGCCGGCCGCCCAGGGCGCCGGACGCGCCGGCGAGGAAGATTCGCATCGTCTTCTCTCCTCATCAGGTGGGGTACGCAGCCGGAGACGGGACACCCACGCCGGGCGTGACAGCAGAGGTGGTTGTATCGGGGTGATGACCGACACATGGGCACCGGAGGACCTGCGCGGGTACGCGTTCGCGGTCGCGTACCGGATGCTGGGCAGCGTCGGCGAGGCCGAGGACGTCGTGCAGGAGGCGATGATCCGGCTGCACGCGGCCGACCGGTCCGAGGTCCGCTCGCCGACGGCGTACACGGCCACGGTGACGACGCGGCTGGCGCTGGACGAGCTGCGCTCGGCCCGGGCCCGGCGGGAGCGCTACGTCGGGACCTGGCTGCCGGAGCCGGTGCTGGGCGAGCCCGGCCCGGCCGAGCGGGCCGAGCTGCGGGAGTCGCTGGCGGCGGCGTTCCTGCTGGTGCTGGAGACGCTCGGGCCGGTGGAGCGGGCCGTGTTCGTGCTGCACGACCTCTTCGACCTGCCGTACGGGGAGGTGGCCGAGGTGGTGGACCGGTCCGAGGCGACCTGCCGGCAGATCGCGGCCCGGGCCCGGCGGCACGTGGCCGCCCGGCAGCAGCGCTACGACCCGCCGGCCGAGCAGCGGGACCGGCTGGTGCGGCGGTTCTTCGCCGCGCTGGACGCCGGGGACGTGGCCGGGCTGGAACGGATGCTGGCCGCGGACGTGGTCTTCCACGGCGACGGCGGCGGCAAGGGCCCGGCGATCAAGCAGCCGGTCTTCGGCCCGCTGCGGGTGGCCCGGCTGCTGGCCGGCATCGTCCGCCAGGCCCAGCGCTACGGCCTGCGGCTGGAGCCGGCGGTGGTCAACGACGGGCCGGGCGCCCGGATGCTGGACCCGGACGACCGGCTGCTCAACGTGCTCGCGCTCGACGTGCGCGACGGGCAGGTGGTCGCGGTCCGGTCGGTGATCAACCCGGACAAGCTCCGGCACCTCGGCCCGCTGGTCCCCCTGACCGAGCTGTCCGCCCGCTGATCCCTACCGGTCCCTACCGGGGCGGGAACGCGTAGTAGACCGCGCCCATGTCCTGCTCGCCGTGCCCGGCGTCGGACGCCCGCCGGTACGCGGTGGCCAGCCCGGCCAGCACGTCGTCGCCGACCTGGGCGCCCCGGGCCGCGGCCAGGATCAGCTCGACGTCCTTGACCGCCCCGTCCAGCGTGAACGACGGCGGGTAGTCGCCCTTGGCGATCATGTCGCTCTTCATGTGCAGGTACTGGTTGTCGGCCGCGCCGCCGTTGACCGCCTCGACGAACAGGGCCGGGTCGATGCCGAGCCCCTGGGCCAGCGCGTGGGCCTGGCCGACGCCGGCGTTGACGGTGGAGATCCAGGAGTTGCAGACCAGCTTGAGCGCGCTCGCGCCGCCGAGCGAGGGCCCGGCGTACACGACCCGGGCCGAGTAGGCCTCGATGGCCGGGCGCGCCTTCGCCACGGCATCGGCATCGCCGGAGACGAGCTGGACCAGCGTGCCCTGCTCGGCCGGACCCTTGGTGCCCATCACCGGCGCATCCAGCAGCGTCAGCCCGCGGCCGGCGGCGAGCGCGGCGACCTCGAGCATGCCCTCCTGGCCGATCGTGGAGGCCTGCAGCCAGACCGCGTCCTTCCCGGACGCGTCCGATGAGGATGACGCCGCGGTCAGCACCTCCAGCACGGCCGCGGTGTCGAACAGCATCACCACCACGACCTCGGCGCCGGCGACGGCCTCGGCCGCGGTCCCGGCGACCGTCGCGCCGGACTCGGCGAGCGGCTCGGCCTTGGCCGTGGTCCGGTTCCAGACCCGGACGGTGTGACCGGCCCGCAGCAGCGAGCGGGCCATCCCCGCGCCCATGATCCCGGTCCCGAGTACGGCGACCTGCATGCGAACCCCCTAGAACGGCTGACGGCCGGTGAACGCGATCAGTTTCGCCTGCTCGTCCGCCTCGGGCGGCACCGGGACCGGCTCGTCGAACAGCCCGCTCTCGGTCAGGTCGGTGTCCGGCTCGATCTGCGCGTACACCGCCTCGACCAGGTCGGGGTCGACGGTCTCGTCGGCGGAGATGCCGCGGGCCAGGTCCCAGCTGTGGATCACCAGGTCGAAGACCATCTCCCGGGCGTACTCCTCGGCCGGGCGATCCGCGTACGACAGGTGCACGGTCCGCTCGATCGCGCCGGCCGCGGCGAACGCGGCCGCGGCGGCGCCGGCGGCGGCGTCCCAGGCCGCGACCGGGTCGGAGCCGAGCACGTCGCCCGCGGCGAACCCGTCGCCGACGTCGGCGATCCGCTTGCCGGCCAGCAGCGGCGGCACCCAGAGCTGCTCGGAGACCAGGTGGTTGACCAGGTTGCGGACCTCCCAGTCCTTGCACGGGGTCGGGCAGCCCCACTGGTCGGTCCCGACCGCGTGCACCCGGCGCCCGAACTCGTCCAGCGCGCGGCGGTGCAGGTCCAGCACGTCCGTAGCCATCGCTATCTCCCGTCCCAGCGGGCGCGGCGCATGTCCACCTTGTCGCCCCGCATCGGTGTGTTCTCCGCCCGCAGCAGCCGTAGCGCGTCGGCCGGCGAGGCCGGGTTCGGCCCGCCGGTGGACTGCACCACGCGATGCCAGGGCACCTCGTGGCCGTGCCGGCTCATCACCGCGCCGACGGACCGGCCGGAGCCGGACCCGACGAACTCGGCGACGTCGCCGTACGACATCACCATCCCGCGCGGGATCCGGTCCACGACCTCCAGCACCCGCGCCGCGTACGGCGTCGGCCGGCCACCCCGACCAGGTCTGGTGGCCAACCCCGCCGAGATGCTCGCCGCCCGTTTCACCACGGCGGCCAACCTAGATCAGTACGTCGGCAGCGAGGGATCGACCTGGGTGGCCCAGGCCGTGACCCCGCCCTGCACGTGCACCGCGTCCCGGAACCCGGCCGCCTTCACCGCGGCCAGCGCCTCGGCGGACCGGACGCCGGTGCGGCAGTAGAGCACCAGCGGCTTGTCCTGGGGCAGCTCGGCCAGCGCCTCGCCGGACAGGATCCGGTCCTTGGGGATCAGCACGCCGCCCGGGATCTTGACGATCTCGTACTCGACCGGCTCCCGGACGTCGACCAGATACGGGTCCTTGCCCGCGTCCAGCATCTCCTTCAGCTCGGCCGCGGTGATCGTCGAGCCGGCCGCGGCCCGCTGGGCCTCGTCCGAGACGACGCCGCAGAACTCGTCGTAGTCGATGAGCTGCGTGATCGCCTCGCCCTTGGGGTCCTTGCGCACCTTGATCGTCCGGTACGACATCTCCAGGGCGTCGTAGACCATCAGCCGGCCCAGCAGCGTCTCGCCGATGCCGGTGATGAGCTTGATCGCCTCGGTGACCATGACCGACCCGATGGACGCGCAGAGCACGCCCAGCACGCCGCCCTCGGCGCAGGACGGGACCATCCCCGGCGGCGGGGGCTCGGGGTAGAGGTCGCGGTAGTTCGGGCCGTGCTCGTTCCAGAAGACGCTGACCTGACCCTCGAACCGGTAGATCGAGCCCCACACGTACGGCTTGCCGAGCAGTACGCAGGCGTCGTTGACCAGGTAGCGGGTGGCGAAGTTGTCGGTCCCGTCCAGCACCAGGTCATAGGGCCGGAAGATGTCCAGCGCGTTGTCGGAGTCCAAGCGCTCCTGGTGCAGGATCACGTTCACGTGCGGGTTGATCTCGGCGATCGACTCCTGCGCCGAGACCGCCTTGGGCTTGCCGATGTCCGACACGCCGTGGATCACCTGACGCTGCAGGTTGGACTCGTCGACCACGTCGAAGTCGACGATGCCGAGGGTGCCCACGCCGGCGGCGGCCAGGTAGAGCAGGGCCGGGGAGCCGAGCCCACCGGCACCGACGACCAGGACCTTCGCGTTCTTCAGGCGCTTCTGCCCGGGCACCCCGACGTCCGGGATGATCAGGTGGCGGCTGTAGCGGGCGACCTCGTCGACCGTCAGCTCGGCGGCCGGCTCGACCAGGGGCGGCAACGACACAGGTCTCTCCTTCATCTCGTCCCCGTCCCCAACCCGCGCGTCCCACCCGGTGTTCCCCGGGGGGTCCGCCGCGTCGATCCCCGATCGCCGCGGACCACCTTCACATTTGTCGTTGTCGATCTCCGACCGACAACGACGATCGTCAGGTCCGAGACCGTCCTCTTTCGACGCCGGCGCGCCCCGGGTGCGGTGGGGCTAGGGGTAGGGCCACGGGTTGGGTTTGCAGGCGCCGACGCCGGCGGTCGAGATGCCGAGGGTCTGCTGCATCATGATCGGCGCGAGCGCGTCCTTCTTCGGGCAGCCGACGTGGTTGTTGCCGAGCGCGTGGCCGACCTCGTGGTTGACCACGTACAGCCGGTATTGCGCCAGGTTCCCGCCGTACGCGACCGCGCCGCGGACCCAGCGCGCGTCGTTGATGACGACCCGCGCCTTGTCGCCGTTGTAGCAGGACGTCTCGTACGGCAGGTCGTAGCCGCAGAGGGTCCGTACGGACAGGGACGCGGTCAGGCTGACCCGGAAGTCGATCTCGCCGCTGTCCACGCGCTGGAACGAGGCCCGCCCGCCGTGCCCCCAGCTGTGCTCGTCGGACAGCGTCCGCTCGACCGCGGCCGCGAACGCCGAGGCGTTCTCGGTCACGCCGCCCTCGACCTCGACGGTGAAGCGGTGCAGCGGGCCGGTGCCGTAGACCTTGGAGTTGCCCCGCAGGATCGTGTAGACGCCGGTGCCCCGCTGCGCGAACGCGGCGCCGGCCGGCAGCGCGGTCGGCGGCAGCGGGCGGGCCGTGCCGGAGCCGCCGTCGTCCACGAAGATCCCGGACGACGTCGGCGTCGGCTTCGGCGCCGCGGTCGTCGCGACCACCGGCGGCGCTACCGGCGCAGCCGCCGGCGGGGACGGCTTCGGGTCCGAGCCGATCAGCGGCATCCCGGCCTCCGCCCCGTTGGCCACGTCGACGCCGCACAGGACGGTCAGCACGGTCAGGATCGGCAGCGCGTACGCCCGCCAGCCCCAGGTCCGGACGAAGCGGCGCAGCGGGCTGCCCGGCGCCCGGTGCGGATGCTCCGGCCGCGGGTCGACCCGGGCCCGCAGCGGCCCGTCCGGCGAGCGCAGCTCCACGATCCGGTACGGCGGCGCGAACGGCTCCCGCGCCGGCGCCCGCCGCCCGCCCCGGGCGGTCGGCGGGGTCCGCCGGGGACCGCCACCGCTGGGCCGCGGCCCTGGGCGCTGCGTCCGGATCCGGTCCGGATGACCGACCTCGCCGGCGCCGGGGCGTCGACTGCGCGCCGCCGGTCCCGGACGAGTCACGCCGGTGAGGATCGCACAGCACCGGGCCCGATCCCGCATCATCGGCGCGTCGCCGAGGACGCACGGGCGCCCGGCCGGGACTCAGCCGGCGGCGTCCTCCAGCAGGCCCAGGGTGGCGCGCGCGGTCGTTTCCGGCGCCTCCAGCTGCGCCACGTGCCCGATGTCCGGAAGCACCAGCAGCCGCGAGTCCGGGATCGCCGCCGCGGTCCGGGCCGCCAGCGCGACCGGCACCAGCCGGTCCTCGGTCCCCCAGATCACCAGCGTCGGTGCGCTCACCCTGGCCGCCTGCTTCCAGAGCGAGCGCGCCCCGAACGTCAGGTACGAGCGGGCCAGCCCGCGCAGCGACGCGGTGAACGCGTCCCCGGCCCAGGGCAGCTCCTTGCGCCGGGCCATCTCCGCGATCGCCTCGTCGACCCGGTTGCGCGGCACCGCGTCCGGCTTCGCGAAGCAGATCCGGATCAGCCCGGCCGCCCGCCGCTGCGGCGGCAGCGCGTCCAGCCGCTTCTGCGCGTACGTCCCGATGCCCGGGAGGAGCAGCAGCGGGACGGCCAGGTCGGACCCGCGGCGGGGCTTCAGCGACGGCATCGCCGGTGAGACCAGCGTCAGCGTCCGGACCAGGTCCGGCCGGGTGGCGGCGACCAGCACCGAGGCCACCCCGCCGAGCGAGTTGCCGATCAGGTGCACCGGCCCGGCCCCGCGCCGCTCCAGGTAGGCGACGACGAGCTTGGCGTGCTGCTCGATCCCGTAGCCGTGCACGGCCGGGCCGGACTCGCCGAACCCGGGCAGGTCCAGCGCCTCGGCGTCGAGCCGGGTGGACAGCAGCGCCGCGTAGTCGGTCCAGTTGGTCGAGGCGCCGCCGAGCCCGTGCACGTAGAGCGCGGGCTCGCCGCCGCCGTCCGGGCCCGGTGTCCGCCGGACGAAGACGGTCACCCCGTCGATGTCGACCCGCGTCCCCGGCCAGGGCGGGATCGAGGCGTCCACCGGCGGCAGCGGGGCCGTGGACAGCCGGGCGACCGGCACCGGCCGGTACGAGCGGGCCCTGGGGGCGGTGGTGGTCACGGGCTGCGGCCTCCTGGCGTCGGGCGACTCACTCGCCCCGCTGCGACCCCCGTTGCGGCGCCGCGGCCGGGCTGTACTTGTACTCCGACCGTAGCTCGGCCAGCCCCTGCTCCCGGCGTACGTGTCCCTCGTAGCCGAGTTCACGCCGGGCCAGGTCGTCGCGCAGGGTGCACTCCTCGCCGATCGCCCGGATCGTGGCCAGGTCGACCGGCGGCCCGCCGGGCAGGGGCAGGGCCCGCCAGAGCGCACCGGTCCCGCCGCCGGCCGCTCGCGCGACCCGCCCGCGCACGCTGCCGACGTGCGGCACGATCCCCCGGGTCGCGAGCAGCCCGGTGGCGAACTCGCGGAACGGCAGCGGCGCACCGTCGGTGACGAAGTACGCCGCCCCGCTCCGCCCCCGGTCGGCCGCGGCCAGCACGCCCTCGACCGCGTTGCGCACGTGCGTGGTCGAGGTGAGGTGCTCGCCGCCGTCGACCCAGCGCAGCCGGCCGGAGCGGGCCGCGGTCACCAGCCGGGGGAGCAGCCAGGCGTCGCCCGGTCCCCAGAGCATCCGGGGCCGGACCGCGACCGTGGCGAGCTCGGGCGTGCTGGCCGCGAGCACCAGCTGCTCGGCCTCGGCCTTGCTGGCCGCGTACGCCCCCACGTACCGCTCCGGGTACGGGGCGGACTCGTCCGCGCCGACCAGCGGCCGGACGCCGAGCACGACCTGCTCGGTGGACAGCAGCACCAGCCGGGGGACGCCGGCCGTCCGGGCCGCCTGCAGGACCGTACGGCTGCCGTCGACGTTGATCCGGCGCAGCGCGTCCAGCGCGGACCAGCCGCCGCGCAGCCGGGACGCCGCGTGCACGACCACCTCGGCGCCGCGCATGCCGGTGGAGAGCGCGTCGAGGTCGCAGAGGTCGCCGCGGACCGGGATGGCGCCGCGGGCGGCGACGACGCGCGCGGCGTCGTCGGTGTGCACCAGGGCGCGGACGGTCTCGCCGCGTTCGGCCAGTGCATCCAGCACGGCACCACCGACGAAGCCGGCGCCGCCAGTGACGAAGACCGCGCGCATGTCACCTCCTCACGCTCGCGGCTCCGGTACGGGTGGCCGGATCGCCAGCGGACAGTCGGTCCCGGATCGGGGTAATTCCGGAACCCGTTACGCCTCACCTTACGGCCGGGAGAAGCTTCTACAACGATTCCGTCACCGGATCACTCCGACCGGATGGACCCGGAATGCGCTGTCTGCACCAACCTTGCCCCGCGCATGGGCTACTCGCGGGTAACCGGGCCATTGTCAGGCCTTCGGCAGCGGCGGCCTCTTCTTGGCCAGCAGCGGCTCGAACAGGTCGCCGTCCTCGATCCGCCCGAGCACGTCGGCCTGGGTGAACGACAGCGCCTTGCCGCCGGCCGCCGCCTCGACCTCGTCCCAGGTGACCGGCGTGGAGACCGTCGCGGCCGAACGGGCCCGCAGCGAGTAGACGCTCACGGTGGTCTTGGCCGCGTTGTTCTGGCTCCAGTCGACCAGCACCTTGCCCTTGCGCAGCGACTTGGTCATCCGGGACACGACCAGGTCCGCGTGCTCGTTCTCCAGCCGCTTGGCCAGCTCGTGCGCGAACGCGTTGACCGTGTCCGAGGAGGTCACCGAGATCGCCGCGTACACCTGCAGGCCCTTGCTGCCGCTGGTCTTCGCGACCGGGGTGAGGCCCTCCGCGGTCAGCGCGTCCCGCAGCAGCAGGGCGACCTGGCAGCACTCGGTGATCGCCGCCGGGGCGCCCGGGTCGAGGTCGAGCACGAGCTGGTCCGCGCCGTGCACGCCGTCGCGCGGCCCGACCGTCCACTGCGGAGTGTGCAGCTCCAGCGCGGCCTGGTTCGCCAGCCACACCAGCGTGGCCAGCTCCTCCACGATGATGTAGTCGATCTCGTCGCGGTTCATCGTGCTGCCGGGCGCCGGCAGCCGCGCCGTGCGGACCCAGTCGGGCTTGCTCCGCGAGGCGTTCTTCTCGAAGAAGAACGCGCCGTCCACGCCGTTCGGGTAGCGCTTGACGGTCAGCGGCCGGCCGGCCAGGTGCGGCAGCAGGACCGGCGCGACCGTCGTGTAGTAGTGGATGATCTCGGCCTTGGTGAGGCCGATCTCCGGGTACAGCACCTTGTCCAAATTGGACAGACGCAGGGTCCGCCCGTCGACCTCGACGGAGACGTTACTCACGGACGACCTCCTCAGGTCGCTTGTCGGTCCGGACGCCCTGGAAGCTGGCGAACCGCAGCCGGTTGTCGGGCGTCCACTCGGCGAACTCCACCTCGACCACCACCTCGGGGCGTACCCAGGTGATCGGGCGACCGCGCACGTCCGCCGGCATCACGGCGAACGGCGAGCTGTCCACTACGGACGGTCGCAGCCGTTTCTCCATCGTGCGCAGCGCGGAGCCGGTGAAGCCGGTGCCGACCTGGCCGGCGTAGACGAGGGCGGCGCCGTCGAAGATGCCCTCGTACACACCGAGCAGTAGCGCGCCGATCCCGCCGGTGCGGCCGCCCTCGCCGTGCTCCCAGCCGCCGACCACGAACTCCTGCCGGTGTGAGAACCGCACCTTGACCCACTCGTTCGTACGCTGCCCGGGCCGGTAGACCGAGGACAGCCGCTTGGCCACGACGCCCTCCAGCCCGTTCTCGGTGGCCGCCCGCGCGGTCGCCTCGCCGTCGTCGAACAGCGGCGAGACCGTCCAGTGCGCGCCGGCCACCTCCAGCCGCTCCAGCGTCGCCCGCCGCTCGGCGAAGGGCCGGTCGGTGAGGTCCACGCCGTAGAGCCGCAGCACGTCGAAGGCCAGGTACGTCACCGGCGCCGCCGCCGCGAGCCGGCGCGCCTCGGCCGACCTCCGGACGTGCATCCGGCTCTGCAGCGTGGAGAACGACGGCCGCCCCTCGACCAGCGAGACCACCTCGCCGTCGAGCAGGACGTCCTCGGCCACCCGCGCGAGGCCGGCCAGCTCCGGGTACGCGACGGTCACGTCGTTGCCCAACCGGCTGGTCAGGCTGAGGCCGGACGCGCTGGAATCGGCCAGGGTGCGTACGCCGTCCCATTTGAACTCGTACGCCCAGCCCGCCCCCGTGGGGAGCGTCCCGGCGGTCGCGAGCATCGGCTGCACGGCGTCATCCTGCCCTTTCTCCGCGTGTTCGCGCTGAGAGCACTGGCCATGGCGCGCCGTAACAGGCAGGCTGGATCACAGTCGTCGTCGAGAAGGGGTGGGGTCCGTGCGTGCGATCTGGAAGGGCGCCGTCTCCTTCGGCCTGGTGAGCATCCCGGTCAAGCTCTACACCGCGACCGAGGAGAAGGACGTCTCGTTCCACCAGGTGCACCGGGAGGACGGCGGGCGGATCCGGTACAAGCGGGTCTGCCAGGTCGACGGCGAGGAGGTGGCCTACGCCGACATCGCCAAGGGCTACGAGCTGCCCTCGGGCGAGACCGTCGTCATCACCGACGAGGACCTGGCCGACCTGCCGCTGACGTCCTCGCGGGTGGTCGACGTGCTCGCGTTCGTGCCGCTGGAGCAGGTCGACCCGATCTACTTCGCCAAGAGCTACTACCTGGAGCCGGACAAGACCGCCACCAAGCCGTACGTGCTGCTGCGCGACGCGCTGGAGAAGGCCGAGTCGGTCGCGCTGGTCAAGGTCGCGATCCGGACCCGGGAGTCGCTGGCGACGCTGCGGGTCCGCGACGGCGTGCTGGTGCTGGAGACGATGGTCTGGCCGGACGAGGTCCGGACGCCGGACTTCGGCTTCCTGGACGAGGACATCAAGGTCCGCGCGCAGGAGCTGGCGATGGCCGAGTCGCTGATCGAGAGCATGAGCGGCGACTTCGACCCGGACCAGTACCACGACGAGTACCGGGGCGCGCTCGAGCAGGTCATCGAGGCCAAGGTCGAGGGCCGCGAGGTCGTCGAGCAGCCCGTCCAGGAGGAGGAGACCGGCTCGGTCGTCGACCTCATGGCGGCGCTGCGGGCCTCGGTCGCGGCGGCCAAGAAGGGCCGCGGCGAGGGCGACGGCGACGCGCCGGCGAAGAAGGCCCCGGCCAAGAAGGCGCCCGCGAAGAAGGCCACCGCGGCCAAGAAGGCGCCGGCCAAGAAGACCGCCGCCAAGAAGACCGCGGCGAAGAAGTCGGCCTAGCTCCCGACGGAGACGTCCGGTGGCCCGGCGGCGGGTACTCTCCGGCTGACAGGCAGAGCCGGGGCGCCGCTGGGAACGGCGCCCGGGGCGTGACCGGGGGATCGGGACGGAGGCGAGCGTGGCGAGACCTGCCACCGGCACCGCCAGCGACGGCGCCACCCCCGCGAACGGCGACACCGCGACGGATGCTGGACCGGCCCCTCGCGGGGGGCGGCTGCCGCGCCCGGCGCGCCGCAAGCAGCTGATGGCGGCGGCCCAGGAGGTGTTCGTCGCGCACGGCTACCACGCCGCCGCGATGGACGACATCGCCGACCGGGCCGGCGTCTCCAAGCCGGTGCTCTACCAGCACTTCCCGGGCAAGCTCGAGCTCTACCTGGCGCTGCTGGACCTGCACACGACCGACCTCGTGCAGGCGCTGCGGGCGGCGATGGCGAAGACCCCCGACAACGCCCAGCGGGTGCACAACGCGGTCAGCGCGTACTTCGACTTCGTCGACGGGCAGGACGCGGACGTGCCCGGCGCGTTCCGGCTGGTGTTCGAGACCGACCTGCGCAACGAGCCCGCCGTCCGGGAGCGGATCGCCGGAGTGTCCCGGCTGTGCATGCAGGCCGTCGCGGACACGATCGCCGCCGACACCGGGCTGCCGCAGGTCCAGGTCGAGCTGCTGTCCGTCGCGGTGACCGGTACGTCCGAGGTGGCCGCGCGGTGGTGGCTGGAGAGCGACCGGGCGCTGCCCAAGGCCGACGCCGTCCGGCTGGTCGAAGGCCTGGTCTGGCGCGGTATCTCCTACTTCCCGCTGGTCCCGGACGAGCCCCGGTAAGGCGTTCGCTCAGGGCGCACGGCGGCGGCGGCGCGGGGTCACTACGCTCGGGTACGTCATCCCGGCGACAGGAGGAGCAACGGTGGAGGTCAAGATCGGCGTGCAGCGCACGCCGCGCGAGGTCGTGCTGGACAGCACGCTCGGCCCCGACGAGGTCGAGGCCGCGGTCCGGGACGCGCTCAAGGACCCGGCCGGCGTCCTGTCCCTGGTCGACGAGAACGGTCGCCGGATACTGGTCCCGGCCGGCCTGCTGGCGTACGTCGAGATCGCCGACGCCGACCACCGGCGCGTCGGCTTCGCCGTCGGCAGCTAGCCGGCCTGCCGTCGGGGGCGGCCCCCGTGACCCCCGGGCGGGTCTCGGGCTCGGTGCAAGACCGGACCGACCTCGTCCACCGGGGCCCGCCGAAGGCGGAGGACACCATCGCGTCCACTGCCCGTCGGGCCGGGACGCGATGGGTCCTCGCTAGCCCGACAGGCCGATGGTCTGCATTCGGGCGGTGTGGGCTGTCGTGATGCGCTTGAGCAGGGCGGCGATTCCGGCCAGGTCTCCGGTGCCGCCGACCAGCAGCATCGCCAGCGCGTCCCGCTCGGCCGCGACCCGCTGGGCCTGCGAGAGCGCCTCGCCGACCAGCCGGCGCGCCCACAGCGACAGCCGCCCGGACAGCGCCGGGTCGGCCGCGATCGCCGCCCGCACCTCCCGTACGGCGAAGTCCGCGTGCCCGGTGTCGGCCAGCACCTCCAGCACCAGCTCCCGGTCCGGGACGTCCAGGAACTGCGACACCTCGCGGTAGAAGTCGGTCGCGATCCCGTCCCCCACGTACGCCTTGACCAGGCCTTCCAGCCAGGTGCTCGGCTTCGTGGTCGCGTGGAAGGTGTCGAACACCTCCACGAACGGGCGCATCGCCGCCTCCACGTCCGCGCCGAGCCCGGTCAGCCGGGTCCGCAGCCGCTCGTAGTGCCCGATCTCGGCCGCGGCCATGCCGGCCAGCGCGGCCCGGCCGGCCAGCGTCGGAGCCAGCCGGGAGTCGTCGGCGAGCCGGTCGAAGGCAGTCAGCTCGCCGTACGCGAGGACCCCGAGCAGGTCGACCACGGCCTGCGGATCGGCGACCGGCACAGCGGTCTCGGGCGTGCTCAGAGCGGCCTCCTGGGGTGTCACAGACGACAGGGACCATAGTCCCGTACAATTAGTAGCGCGTGATGTCTCTTGACGTCACGGTTCATGTGCGTGGACTCCCGCCTCGGTGCGGTCCCGCCCCTGCTCCGCCCTCCGGGCGTGGAGCGGATGGTGTGGTCGATCGCACTGCAGGGCCGGCTGTCGGCGCTGGCGAGAGAGGCACCTGCACTGACCACGACCGAAGAGAACGACGAGATCACAGCAGAGACGGAGACCGAGGAGTTCGAGCCGCTGGCCGCGCGCGCACCCGTGCGCGAGGACAGCCCGCTGTTCTCCGAGCTCGGCGTCGCCCCGAAGATCGTCCAGGCGCTGGAGGACGTCGGCATCACCCGCACGTTCGCCATCCAGGAGATGACGCTGCCGATCGCGCTGGCCGGCAGCGACCTGATCGGCCAGGCCCGCACGGGCACCGGCAAGACGCTCGGCTTCGGCGTGCCGATGCTGCAGCGGATGGAGCTCGGCGGCTCCGCGCCGCGCGGGCTGGTCGTCGTGCCGACCCGCGAGCTGTGCGTCCAGGTCGCCCGCGACCTGCAGGCCGCGGGCAAGCACCTCGGCGCCCGGGTGACCGCCATCTACGGCGGCCGGGCGTACGAGCCCCAGGTCAGCGCGCTGAAGCGGGGCGTCGACGTGATCGTCGGCACCCCCGGGCGGCTGCTCGACCTGACCAACCAAGGCCACCTGCAGCTCGGCGCGGTCACCGCGCTGGTGCTGGACGAGGCCGACGAGATGCTCGACCTCGGCTTCCTGCCGGACATCGAGCGGATCCTGTCCCGGGTGCCGGACCAGCGCCAGACCATGCTGTTCAGCGCGACCATGCCCGGCCCGATCGTGGCGCTGGCCCGCCGCTTCATGCGGCAGCCGGTGCACGTGCGGGCCGAGGCGCACGAGGAGTCCCGGGTCGTCCCGCAGACCCAGCAGTTCGTCTACCGGGCGCACGCCATGGACAAGGCCGAGATGGTGGCCCGGATCCTGCAGGCCAAGTCCCGCGGCCTGGCGATGATCTTCTGCCGGACCAAGCGGACCGCGCAGAAGGTCGCCGACGACCTGGTCGACCGCGGGTTCGCCGCGGCCGCCGTGCACGGCGACCTCGGCCAGGGCGCGCGCGAGCAGGCGCTGCGGGCGTTCCGCTCGGGCAAGGTCGACGTGCTGGTCGCCACCGACGTCGCGGCCCGCGGGCTGGACGTCGAGGGCGTCACGCACGTGATCAACTACCAGTGCCCCGAGGACGAGAAGGTCTACCTGCACCGGATCGGGCGTACCGGCCGGGCCGGTGCGTCGGGTGTCGCGGTCACCTTCGTCGACTGGGACGAGCTGGCCCGCTGGAAGATGATCTGCGACGCGCTGTCGCTGCCGTTCCACTCGCCGGCGGAGACGTACTCGACGTCGGAGAACCTCTACATCGACCTCGACATCCCGACCGAGTCCACCGGCCGGCTGCCGCGCGCGCAGCGGACCCGGGCCGGGCTGGACGCCGAGGAGGTCGAGGACCTGGGCGAGACCGGTGGCCGAGCCGGGGCCGGGCGGCGGCGGACGCGGTCCCCCGCCGGGACCCGGCCCACGTCGTCCTCCTCGTCCTCGTCGCCGTCGTCGCCCTCGGAGGAGTCCGAGAGCCGGCCCAAGCGGAGTCGGTCGCGGCGGCGGACCCGGGCCGGGCAGCCGCTCGACGAGTCGGCCGGCTCCGCGGGCTCGGGCGGCTCCGCCGTCGAGGTCGAGTCCGGGTCGCCGGACGAGCCGGTGACCACGGCCGAGCTGGCGGGCGCGGTCGCGACCGTCGAGGCCGACCTGGACGGTGAGGGTGCGCGCCGGCGGCGCCGCCGTCGCGGTGGCCGGTCCCGGCGTGCCGGCGAGGGCACCGACACCGACACCGAGACCGACTCCCCGGTCGCCGAAACCGCCTGATCTTCCCCGAACCGCCCCGCAGCCCACCGGCCGCGGGGCGGTTCTGTCGGCGGTCCCGTCTCGCCGCGGGCCGCCGCCGCGGGCCGCCGCCGCGGGCCGCCGCCGGGGGCCGCCGCTGCGGGTCGGGCGGCGGGCCGGGCGGCGGGGTGATGTCTTCGCGGGCGCTACTACTGGGAGTAGTAACTACCACTCCCAGTAGTAGGCCGCGGACGCACAACGCCGGCGCCGGGCTTCCAGGCCGTCAGCACGGGTGGGGAGGATGGTCGGGTGGAGATCGTGGTGCTCGCCGACACGCATGTGCCCACGCGGGCGCGGGATCTGCCGGCGGCGGTGTGGGACGCGGTCGAGGCCGCCGACGTCGTCATCCACGCCGGCGACTGGGTCGACGTGTCCCTGCTCGATGCGCTCGAGGCCCGCGCCGCCCGCCTGCTCGGCGTGTACGGCAACAACGACGGCCCGGCCCTGCGCGCCCGCCTGCCGCTGGTCGCCCGGGCCACGCTCGGCGGCGTCCGGTTCGCGGTCGTGCACGAGACCGGCGCGGCGACCGGCCGGGAACGTCGGTGCGCAGCGGATTACCCCGGGACCGACGTGCTCGTCTTCGGCCACTCCCACATCCCCTGGGACACCGTCGCCGGCACCGGCCTGCGGCTGCTCAACCCGGGCTCGCCCACGGACCGGCGGCGCCAGCCCGAGAAGACGTACCTGAGCGTTGTGGCAGAAGGCGGCGCCCTGCGCGAGGTCACCCTGCACCGGCTGGGACCATAGGCGGGTGCGCACCCGGACCGTAGTCGGCAGCGTCGCCGGCCTGGTGGTCGTCGCGGCCGTGGTCGCGGTCGCCGTCCCGATCGTGCGGAACTCCGACGCGCTCACCACGACGATCCGGACCGCCGCGGACAACCCGCTGCCGCCGGAGACCGCGCCGCTGCCCGAGTCCGTCCGCCGGCTCTGGACCGCGCCGACCGGGACCGCGGTGGCGCCCGTCGAGGGACCGAGCGTCATCGCGACCGGCACCGACCGGGTGGCCGGACTGGACCCGGCGACCGGCAAGGAGCGCTGGTCGTACCAGCGCGGCAACGCCCGGCTGTGCAGCGCGACCCGGCAGGACGGCGTGGTGGTGGCGCTGTTCGCGAAGTCGCACGGCTGCCGGGACATCGTCGGGCTCGACGCGGCGACCGGGCAGCGGCGCTGGTACCGGACGCTGGAACTGACCACCGACGCCACCCTGAGCAGCGGGCCCGGCGTCGCGGTCGCGACCGCCGGGGACCAGATGATCGCGGTGGACGACGGCGGCGGCCTGAACCGGTGGACGTACTCGATGGCCGGCTGCCGGTTCGACCCGGCGGTGGCCGGGAAGATCGCGGTCGCGACCGTGGCGCGCTGCTCCGGCGGGCTGAACCGGCTGGTCGTGCACCTGCCGTACACGGACAAGGCGCCGTCGGTGCTCTCGCTGCCGACCGGGTCCGACCCGCACGTGCTCACCGCGGACTCGCGGGTCAGCGTGCTGACGGACGGTGTCATGTCGCTGTACTCGACCAGCCAGACCGACGACGGCAAGATCACCGCCTCCCCCGCCGGCGAGGTCCGCGACGCGCGGCTGGCCGGGACCGGGACGCCGGCCGCGGTCATGGACGGCGACTTCCTGGTCGTCTGGGCCGGGACGACCGCGACCGGGATCGACACCCGCAACCGGACCGTGCTCTGGAGCGCGCCCGCGACCGGGCCGCCGGCGCTGGCCGAGGGTCAGGTCGTGCTGGCGGCAGCGTCCGGGTTCACGATCCGCCCGGCGTCGACCGGTACGCCGGTCACCACCGTCCCGGCCGGCTCCCCGGTCCCCGCCGACGCCGGCCTGTCCCGCGTCGGCCGCCTCGTGGTCCTCGCCACCCCCGGCCACCTGGTCGCCTACGGCTGATCCAGCCGCCCACCGCACCTCAGACCCGCCTCCGGCGGCGAACCCCCTCCCGCCTCCAGCGAACACCCCGCCTCCGGCCGCGCGGACGGGCGTCTTCGGGGCGCGCGTCTTCGGGCGAGGCCGCGCCCCGGCATACAGCCCGCTCCGGCGGGTGTCGGGGGCGTGCGGCGGGGGGAGCCGGGGTTCGGGCAGGATGGGGTGGTGGCGATGGTGAGTACTTCGGCTGGGCCGGTGGCGGTGCTGGACGAGGGGAACGGGCCGCCGGTGCTGTTCGTGCCGGGGTACACCGGGACCAAGGAGGACTTCGCGCCGGCGATGGGCGCCCTCGTCGCCGGCGGCCTGCGCGTCGTCGCGATGGACCTCCCCGGCCAGTACGAGACCCCCGGCCCGGACGACCTCGCCGCGTACACCCCGGACGCGCTGGCGACCACGGTCCTCGCCGTCGCCGAGCAGCTCGGCCGCCCGCACCTGGTCGGCCACTCGTACGGCGGGCTGGTGTCCCGAGCGGCTGTGATCGCGGCGCCGGAGGCGATCAGCTCCCTGGTGCTGCTGGACTCCGGCCCGAGCGCGATCGGTGGCGACCGGCGGGAGCGGATGGCCGCGCTGGAGCCGATCCTCGCCGCCGGCGGCCTGCCCGCGGTCTACGACGCGCTGGAGGCGATGGCCGCGACCGATCCGACCTGGGTCGCGCTGCCGGCCGAGCTCAAGGCGTTCCTGCGGACCCGGTTCCTGGCCGGGTCGGCGGCCGGCCTGCGGGGCATGGGCGACGGGCTGCGGTCCGAGCCCGACCGCATCGACGAGCTCAAGGAGACCGGGATCCCGATCCTGGTCGCGTACGGCGAGCACGACGACGCCTGGTCGCCCGCGGTGCAGGCCGAGATGGCCGCGCGGCTGGGCGCGCAGAACGTCGTCATCCCGGGCGCTATCCATTCCCCCGCGGCCCAGCAGCCGGCCGCAACGGCGCAGGCGCTGCTGAAGTTCTGGTCCGCGGTGTCCTGATCGTCACGTCGTCCGGACGTGCGCGCCGGTCCGCCCCGGCGCAGGATGGAAGGGCGATGGATGATCTCGGGTACTACGGGCCGGACAGCGTGACCTGGCGGCTGCACGCCGACGCGATGCAGTGGGTCGGCGGCGTGCGCGCGCTGTTCCTGATGGTGCTGCACCCGCTGGCGATGGCCGGCGTCGACCAGCACTCCTCGTACCGGGAGGACCCGTTGGGGCGGCTGCAGCGGACCGGCGAGTACCTCGGCGCGGTCACGTTCGGGACGCGGGCCGAGGCCGACCGGGCGGCGGCCCGGGTGCGCGGGATGCACCGGCGGGTCCGCGGGGTCGAGCCCGAGTCCGGCACGCCGTACGCGGCGCCCGACCCCGAGCTGCTGCTCTGGGTGCACTGCGGCGAGATCGACTCGTTCCTCACGATCGGCCGCCGCGCGGGCGTGAAGGTGTCCGCCGCCGACGCCGACCGGTACGTCGCCGAGCAGGCGACCGCGGCCGAACTGGTCGGCATCCCGCGGGAGCTGGCGCCGACGTCCACCGACGAGCTGGCCGCCTACTTCGAGCGGGTCCGGCCGCAGCTGCGGGTGACCGCGGCCGGCCGGGAGACGGCGAAGTTCCTGTTCCTGCCGCCGATGCCGGCCGTGGTGCAGCTGGCGACGCCGGCCCGCGCGGTCTGGGCGTCCGCTGCCGGGCTGGCGTTCGCGTCGTTGCCGCGCTGGGCCCGCCGCCTGTACGGCTCCCCCGGGCTGCCGACCACCGATGTCGGCGCATCGCTCACCCTGCGCTGGTTGCGGACGGCGTCCGTAGTTCTCCCGGCGTCCCTGCGCGAGCCGCCGGCCTACCGCGCGGCCAAGCAACGCCTGGCCGAAACCCCCATCCGCCGCCTCTCCGCCGTCTGACCCGACGCGGCGTCCCTCCGCCGCGCCTGGTCTGACCCCGTCGGAGCGGCGGCCCCGCCCGCGCCGGCCCGGAGCGACCGCCGGGCCCGCCGGTCTGACTCTGCCGGAGCGCCCCGCCCGCGCCCGCCTGGTCTGACTCTGCCCGGAGCGGCGGCCCTGGCCCGCGCCGGCCGCGCGGCCGGCTTCCGCCCTCCGGGCGGACTAGCCCTGGAGCTTGGGACCGACGCGCTCCGGGGTGATGGAGAGGATCACGCGCTGATCGCGCTCCATGGCGGCGCGGTAGTCGTCCCAGTCCGGGTGCTCGCCCGAGACGCGGCGGTAGTAGTCGACGAGACCGTCCATCGCCTCGGGCAGGTGCACGACTTGGGCGGGGCCTTCCACCTGCACCCATTCGCCGAAGAAGCCGTCGTTGAGCACGCAGATCGCGACGTTCGGGTCCCGCTCGAGGTGCTTCACCTTCATTGCGGTCTCGCGCGTGCTCACGACGACGCGCCCGTCGCCATCGACGTCGCACGCGATCGGCGACATCGCGGGCAGGCGGTCGGCGCGCTTCGTGGCCATCACACCGTGATGATTGTTCCGGATGAACGCGAGCGCGGCGGCGGTGTCCACGGCGCTACAACGTCGCGAGGACGGGGACGAGCTTGTCGGCCGAGACGAACGTCGCACCCACGACCTTGCGGTCGACGAACGCGATCTGGCCGTCGGGACCGACGACGAAGACCGAACGCTTCACCGCGATGAGCTTGCCGCCCTTCACGCCG